>JAPKXT010000061.1 GCA_026394695.1 Methanoregula sp. | reverse complement strand
AATGTATCCATTATTGTTTTTGTTATTCCTTCTGTTTTGAGAATCATTTTTTGTAAATCCTCATAGAGAAGAAACTGTTCATCAATCCAGAAATGTTTTTGATTTCCATTAAATGTACTTTTTAATAATCCGAATTCCTGCAAGTTTTTTAATTCATTACTGACGGATATGTAACTAAGTTTAGTCTTACGTTCTATTTCACGGACATAGAATTGTTTTCCTGGATTCAAACAAAATAATGTTAATAATGAGACTCGTGCTTTTGATCCAAACAGCTTCTCAAGCATAGATACCAGTTGGTGCAATTGATATAAAAAATATATCGTTTGATTTAATAATTAGAGCAATTGATTTATTAATTATATCAATTGATAGCTTTATCTTGCACTCGCTTACCATACTATAAGTGCTTACAAATTTGTAATGACTGTAAGACTCACGTAAACGTAATGTACCGCGATTGTATCCCTATTTGACGTTACCTTAACGTAATCGGAGTGAACTGTAATGACTGAAGTAGCGAACAAAAGAATCCCCGTGACTGAAGCGATTTGGGAATCCCTTGCAGATCTTAAAAAACATGGTCAGACGTATGATCAACTCCTGGCTGAATTGATCGCACTCAAACAGGAACGTGATTTTCTGGCTCACATCGAGGAGATTGAAAAGCACGGCGAGTTCATCAGCCTGAAAGATGCAGCAAAAGAGCTCAATATTCCGGAATCAGGCTGACTGAGCAAGCTGGCTATGATTTAGTTCTCTATAAAAAGTGGCAAAGAACCACAAAACAGGAAGTGGGATTTTGGAAGTCCAAATTGAAAAGGGCGTAATTAAGGCCCTCGAAAAATATCCCGTGAAGATCCGGGAACATATCTTTAGCCATATCTATAAATTGAAAGATCCTTACAACGCATCCGATGTAGAATGTCTCCATTCCAAAATGCAGATATATCGTATGCACATTGGGCGGACTTACACCGTTATTTTCAAGATTCACAAAGAATCAAACATGGTCCAGGTGCTTGATCTGATGACCATCGAACAAGCACACAAGAGATACGGGCGCTACTACTGACAGTAGTAGCCGCCTGCTGGTATCTTTCTCCTTCACACCATTTCTCGAACACTTCGTTCAATCGCCTTACCTCCCCCACAGTCTGTCAATGAAGCTCCAGTATTGTTGTCATTTCTTCAGTCCCAGCACACGTTCAACCCCACGCCGTACACCCGCAACCCGTCCCGCAATCCCGTGATCGATACGCTCGAACTCCGGATCGACAACATCATGCACCCGTGTATCATGCGAACCGTCGTCTTCGATGCGCGAGGTCACGTAGAGCCGGTAGATCATCCGGTCCTTCCCCGCATCCTTCTCAGCGAGATCCAGCAGGCGTTTCCGGGCACGGTCATTTATGTTCATGACTGTTGACCTGCAGAGTCCGGCAAGCCGGTTGTTGATATCCTCCATCCAGTCCGGGCAGTCATCAGGTCCGAACGGTGGCGTGTATTCAACCTGAATGCCGGGATCTCCCTTGTAGCGGACAAAATGCACATGCACCTCGACCCCGCCAAGAATAATCGCATCACCCTCAAGCGCCAGCTTTGCCGCTTCATCTTCCGTTACATTCATGATTTTTGTCATTTTAGATTTCTCCATTGGTATATCCTGTTCATCATTCATCTGTTCATGTTTCCGGCTCTTAGCATGTCCGGCACTTCCGGCACTTTGCCAGCAATTTCCGGGATCTTTTTTATGTACAATTTTCTCATAAGAGATCCCGGAAAAAGGGTACAATGTGCCGGATGTGCCGGGAATTATCCGGCATCCATTCCCGGTACTCACGTTAACACATCCTGATACGATCCGCTTCGCTCACTCGCAGATCTCTCATCCTGATTCTTCCACCGGATTCCCGCCCAGGTCCGGTCGTTTCCTATGCGGGTGCCTTCACTGACTCCGCGTTCCCTGAGTGCCATCGAAATCCTCCTCCCGGTCGGCGCCCGGTGTATCCCCTCCTCCGCACACCACTTCTCGAACATCTCCCTAAACGCAGATCTCGATAACCAGCCACCTGGTTCAAAAACACATTCGCTCAATAAGAACAACCCCACCGTATCACTCACCGTCCGCAGGTTCCCGGTTGCAACAGATACCTTCCGGGGCTGCACCAGCCTCCCCCCGTTCTCGTAAAACCGCTTCAGCCCTGAGAGGCACCAGTTCAGGATCCCGCCCGACTCCGTGAGCAATTTTGCCGCGATATCGGGGTCGCACTTGTCCTCCGGGATCTGCACGGCAAATGGTACCATCCAGATCCGTCGCCAGATACCGTCATCCGTCCCCCGGATCACCGGCTCGTGGTTCGTGGTCAGCCAGATCTTTGCCATGGGGGTAAACTCAAACTCGTTCTCGTAAAGCTTCCGCACGGTAATCGCGTACTCGCCGGTGATCTGCTTGATGATCGACTCGTCCATCCGGGCACCTTCCGCCCCTTCTGCTGCCGTTGCCAGCCGGGCACCCGCGAGCCGTGCCAGGTCCGAACGGGCGTTCTCAAACCGTTTTGCCACCAGCGACTCGGCTGCAATGTTGACCGCATAGTTGTCAAGGATGCGGGCGAGCACTTCGATCGTCTTTGACTTCCCGTTCCTGCCCTTCCCGTAGAGGATGAACATCACCTGCTGGGGGTTGGTGCCCAGTAAGGAGTACCCGCACATGGACTGGAACCCCGAGAGGTAATCGGCATCCCCGGCAAAGATGAGGTTGAGGTGGGCAAGCCATTGCGGGCAGGCGGCTGCCGGGTCATACGAGACTGCTGCCGTTTTTGTCAGCAGGTCTTCGGGACGGTGTTCCCGGAACGCCATGGTATCGAGTTCGAGCGTCCCGTTCCGGCAGTTGAGGAGGTTGACCGGCGCATCGAAGACTTCCGGGAGTACCGGGATGTGCGGGGCGGCAGAATCGATCATCGCTTTTCTCGCGTGCAGGCTCTCGGAAAAGAGGGCAAAGCGCGAGAGCGCCCGGGACTGGTCGGAGGTCGGTGCTGCCGCTGCTTCATGGTGTATGGAACGTGCAACTACGGTTGCGATCAGCAGCATCCTGCCGCTGTCATCCCGTTCCCAGACCGTGCCGTTCCAGAGATACCATGCATTGAAGGTCGCACAGTAACGGACAGATGCACCGTACATCGCAATGAGCCGTTCGGCATTTCCTGCATCGGTCAGGGCAAAGGGGAGGGGTTGTCCGGTGCTGCTCTTCTGTGGAGGAAGCACACTGTCCGCTGTAGTCTTTACCCTCGCCCGCTCCTGTTTCCCCGCGTTGATCCGCTGCTCCTGCTGTTTCTGCCGTTCCCCGGTGGTCTCGTACCGCTCCCGCAGTTCTTTCCACCGCTGCTTCCCGCCACCACAGGAGGCATGGTGGCAGCCGGCAAAGACCGCACCGTTGGCAAACCGGATCACGTACGCACCCTCCTTGTGTGCCGGTGAAAAGGGACACGTATCGAGGAGATAAATTCTACCATCTTCGTAGGCTTTTTCGGATTTTACCAAAATCCCATGGTCGGTCAGCCAATCCGGCAATTTCACAATATTTTTATACCCCTTCATTTCCACTGGAGTTCCCGCCGGAACCTGGTCTTGGGTTGGCAGCCGGGAAGCAAGTGTATGCAACAATTCTGCGGTCACAACACCGGGCGAATCCGGGACCGAAAGCATCCGGCTCCTGCAGTGCGGGCGTCCGGCGGTATGGTCCCCTTTGCGGGCCATCGTCCCGTAGAGTTTCCAGATCCGTCCTGCATTGTAGTTCGCTGCATCGACCGATACCAGCGGGTCCGAGAACAGGAGATCGAGCGTGACAAGGCATTGCTTCACGAGGTTTTTGGAAGGTTCATCGTTGGGCAGGTCGATCCGGTAGAGCAGGTGGGCACCGTTGCCGGAGTCGCCACGGACAGGTACAGGAAACCCAAGAGCGGTGAGCCATCCTGCAATCTCCTCCGCTTTGACAAGCGCACGGTCGTGTTCGGTGTCCGTACTCGAAACCCCGCCCGGGCGCACCGGGTCGATATCGATGGGGAGCCAGCGGCGCCGGCTAATATCCGCATCACCGGTTGTCGCATCCGACCGGGAGAGGTGCATCTTGATCCGGTTGGCACGCCGTGCAAGCAGGGCAGGGTTCACCTCGTTGAGGGTAACATAGATCCCGTGGACTGCCGGGTCGGTATCGAGTGCCTCAGCACACCGGTTGAGTGCAGCAGTATCGGTGAAGTATCCGCTGTGCGTACACGTGTCAGCCAGTGCCCGGACCTCGATCACCTCACCCGGGTCAAAAAGGACAGCCAGTGCGGATTCCAAAAGGTTTGGCGAGGGGAGTGACCGGGTATCAGGCATCGTCTTTATCCTCGCTAGATGGTCCGGTGATTGGTTCCTGTGGCAGATTCTCCCTGAGGGTAAGGGGTACTAGTTCCGGTTTTCCCTTGGATTGTCCGGCCAGGGATTCTGGTCCCGTATCTCCGCTGGAAGTACTGGATACTAGTTCTGGTCGATGATTCCCCCTGCAGGGTCCGGTGATTGGTTCCTGGAGCGGATTTACCGGATGATCCACCGGCTGCTCCAGGGGTTCCATGGCAATCTTTGCCCGGCACTTGCATTTGACCGTGTAATGATGCTGGTGTGTGCGGACAACCGAGATGCGGTATAACTTTCCGCCCCGCTCCTGGATCCGCTGTGCAATGGTCACGGGGATAAGGTGGAGCGGTACCACAAGGTCATATTCCCGGGGCTTTGTCATCCGGACCGCTTCCCCTGCCTGAGATCCTCAACCGTCGCTTCGAGATCATCCTGCCGGTACCCGAGAT
>JAPKXT010000029.1 GCA_026394695.1 Methanoregula sp. | reverse complement strand
CCCGCGATGGGAAGGCCCGATTACCACAAAAGTACCGGAGAAGCCGGGTTCGATTGAGGCAAACGCATGGGCTGCTACCTGCCCGGAATAGATATATCCGGCATGGGGAGATACAATACCCAGAGAATTACCCTCATGACCAGGACTCGTGCCGGAGAAAAATTTCTCAAGCAGTTGTTCCAGGTGAGAAGGGTCACGCGGATAAAACATGCCTGCTACTGCGCATGTACGCATCATACTCGGATAAACCCTCTCATCGTACTATTATATCTAACGATCGGTCATCCAAAAAGGAGAAGGATCGTATCAGAGCTCAATTTCGAAATCTTCCGGGGTAAGAGCAGTGGTAATTCCACGAAGACGGAGTATTTCCCGGGTAAGCAGGAAGTAGATCATCGACAGTGCCTTGCGACCTTTGTTGTTCGTTGGAATGACCAGATCCACAAATCGGGTCATATTGTTAGTGTCGCACAGGGCAACAACGGGAATTCCACTCTGAACTGCTTCGTTTATCACTTGTGCATCGCCGATCGGGTCAGTGACAATAACTACCTGTGGTTCGATATATCCATCGAGGACCGGGTTTGTAAGCAGTCCCGGAATAAAACGTCCGGTTGCTGACATTGCACCAATGGTTTCCGCAAATTTCCTTGCCGGGTACTGTCCGTACTGGCGGGAGGTGACAACGAGGATGTTGGGGGCCTCGTACTGGTTTAAGAATTTCGCTGCGATCTTGATCCGTGAGTCCGTCTCGCGGATATCAAGGATATAGAGTCCATCTCCGCGGACCCGATAGATAAATTTCTTCATGTCTTCGCTCTTCTGCTGGGTACCGATATGGATACCGGCGGCAAGATACTCCTCTACGGGGATGAGCGGTTCTTTTAATTCAATTTCCATCTCGTTTACAGTGGTCATAGCTGTTCCTCAATGCGTATCAGTTCATTCAGTTTTGCAATGCGTTCTCCACCAACAATACCGCATTTTAAGAAAACACAGGAGAATGCAGTTGCAAGGTGGGCAATAGTTGTATCCGTTGTCTCTCCGGAGCGGTGGCTCATCACAGTGTCCAGGCCATGGGTGTGGGCAAGACGGACCGCTTCATACGTGTCAGTCAGCGTCCCCACCTGGTTGGGTTTTATGAGCACGCAGTTTGCGGCTTCCATCTCGATGCCCTGCATGATGCGGTCAACCTGCGTGACAAATATATCGTCCCCGCAGACAAGGCAGCGGTCGCCAACCTGGCTGTTGAGCTCTGCAAACGCGTCAAAATCGTTTTCATGGAGGGGGTCTTCAACATACACAAGGTCGTAGCTGTCAACGAGCTCGGCAATGTATGCGATCTGCTCTTCCGTCGTGCGAACCTTGTCGCGGTACTTGTAGCCATCCCCATTCCACATCTGACTCGATGCGACATCTATACCCATATCAACCGAGATATTCATCTCGTCGGCAACAAGTCCGGTCGCCTCGGCAATGAGCTCAAATGCGAGGGCATCGTCAATCTGCGGTGCCCATGCACCCTCATCACCCTTGCCGCAGGATTTATTGTGTTTCGCCAAGAGTTCCTTTACATGCCGGTGCACCGCAGCGTTTGCAAGGACTGCTTCTTCAGCATCGGTTGCATCTCCGGGCACGACGAGGAATTCCTGGATCTCGGTCGAGTTTGCGGCATGCGCACCACCGCCAATAACATTTCCCAGGGGGAGTGGCATCTCATTTACAAACGCCCCGCCAAGATAGCGGAAAAGCGAAAACCCAATCGATGATGCGGCAGCCTTTGCATTTGCAAGAGAGAGAGCTACAGCGATATTGGCACCAATTTCAGCAAAATTTGCCGTTCCGTCAATATCGCGGAGCTGCTCATCAAATCCCTGCTGGTCACATGCATCCATCCCAATCAGTGCCGGGATGACATTCTGGATCGCATACTCAACAGCCTCTCTGGGTGGCTTGACCTTTGCTTCAAGAGAGCCGGTACTGGCACCGCTGGGGGCTGCAGACCGGCCAAAACCACCGGGAGTATGAACATCAGCCTCAACAGTCATGTTACCCCGGCTGTCGAGAATTGTCCGTAGCTCGATTATCTCAATAGTCGTCATGCGTCTTCTACTTCCTTTTTACGGTAATGGGGATGGTGTTGTTGTTGTATTCCTCAATGGCGATCTCCAAAGGATCGATTCGTGTCGTTGTGATAAGTAAGGGAGCACCCATTGATATCTGCAGAGCCCTTGCTCCAATAATTTTCGCCCGTTCATATCGGGTATATGTCTGCGCCTGCATTTTTCGTCCTCAAATTGATGATCTGATACTGTTAATATGGGGTCGCTGAGATTCGAACTCAGGTCACTGCGTCCCGAACGCAATAGGATGGTCCAGGCTACCCTACGACCCCTCGCTCTTATGTCGATCTACTGGTACGGGTTGAGCTCATCAATGATCTCTTTATGAGTCAGGAGCATTCGCCTGCAGCAGTACCGGGAAATATTAAGATCGTCGAGGATCATTTTGGGATCCTCGCCTTTCTCCCGTCTCAGCTTGAACTCTTCCCACGCTGTTGAGATTGGTTTCCCACAGGTGAAACATCGAACGGGTATCACGATTTTTGACCTCTCATCATATCTTTTATCTTAACGATAAGACTTTTGGAATTTCTTGCGTGCTCCACGGCCGTGCGGCTTCTTTGCTTCTTTCTGCCGCGAGTCGTTGACGAGGAGCGTCCTGTCATAGGTGAGGTAAATATCCTTAATCTGGGGATCGTTGTGCCACTGGAGGATACCACGGGCAAGGGCGGTACGGACCGCTTCTGCCTGACCCATCACACCACCACCAGCGACATCGATGGTCACATCGATGCCGTGTATCGCTTTGGGTACAAGAAGGAGTGGTTCTGAGATCTTCATCCGGGTTACATCACTGCCATATGCCTCAAGTGGCACAGAGTTGACACGGATAATGCCTTTCCCCGTCTTCAGGGTCGCTCGTGCGATTGCCGTTTTACGTTTTCCGCTTGTATTAATGATCTTTGCCATGGGGACCACCTTAGAACTTCGCTCCGAGGAACGTGCATACTGCACCAAGTGTTACATATGCCGGGTTGTTCAGCCGGTTCATGTGCGCTGCTTCAAGCACTTCCATCTCTTTTCCGACAAATTCCACCGGAACACCGACATAGCACTTGATGCGCTTCATCGCGTCGACACCACGGGGGCGCTTGTAGGGGAGCATGCCACGGATCGTCCGCTTCATGAGGTGATCCGGTCGGCGCGGGACGAACGGTCCCCAGCGATCGCCGGAGGCTCCGCGTTCCCTCTTGTGCCTGTAGTTGGCAAGCACACGTGCACGGCTGCCGGAGATGATTGCCTTCTCGACATTGACGATGGCAATCTCTTCGCCGGCAAGGCCACGCTGTGCGACAAGGCTTGCAAGGCGCCCGAGAAGCATTCCATCACCATTGATTACTGTAACCATGTCTTGTTCACCTCAGGATCCGGACACCACTACCTTTCGGATTGTCCAAAAGGAGTTGTTCGATCGACATGCACTGCCCTTTCGCGTCCCTGATCTTGCTGGTTGCTGATGCTGAAAAGTTCAGCGCAGCAATCTTCACGGACTGTTCCAGCACGCCGCTGCCCAAGACTTTGCCGGGGACGATGATGGTCTCACCGTTCTGGGCGTAGCGGTTGATCTTGGACAGGTTGACCTCAGCGTAATTCCTGTTTGGGGTCTCTAACCTGGTTGCGATCTCACGCCAGATCTTCGCCTCATTCTCCCGTGAATTGTTCTTCAGGAGTAATATGAGGTTGGTAAGACGGGGGTTCGTCTTTTCCACAATTCTTGTCATTTCTTTTCATCCCCTGATATCTCGCCTAACTGTCTCTCCAGCTCGTTTGACTGATCCTTGATATACTGCAGTGCACGGTCCATGATCTCTTTTACCGGCAACGAACCATCGCTCTCGACCACAAAAATATAACGGTCTGCTTCAGCGGATATGGTAATTGCCGGTTCGTCCCCGATACCACTTGCCAGGCATGCACGCTCGCAGAGCTTGCACATGGAGCAGTCGGGGAGTTTTCCTGTTATTATTTCGACTTTCTTTCCTCGAACTGCAAGGACATCGCGGGGACATTCGTCAACGCACATGCCGCATGCATCGCAGGCTTCGCTGATGGATACAACAGGATAATTCTTGAATCCACATACGAGGGTCGGTTGCCATTTTGCGTGCACTCTGCCAGTGTTAAGAATGGCACGTGCTTCAATGACAAGTTTCTGCCCTTTGGTGAGCTTCACGATGGGAATGTTATCATATACCGGTATCGCTTTGGGGTCCTGTGGAATGAGGTCACTGGACAGAACCGTCTTAGGGCCTTCGACACTTAACGTAAAGGTCACCGTGCAGCCCGGGCATCCCGCGCCACCGCACGTGCAGTTTTCCTGAGTCGAATATGTTGAAAGGTCGGTTTTTATGGGAATAAGCCCGAGCCGGTGGGCCAGCATCTCATCAAAGAACGCACTCGTATTATCATAGATACGCACGTCTTCGATTGCAAGCGTCGGTACTTCACCGATCATTGCCCGCCGGAACGCGTTGGCAAATGCCGGGCTGGCTCCCGCAAGAGTGAATCGTGCTAAGGAATCGTCAAGACTGCTGAATTCGATCTCCATCACACTCTCCTTCCTCGCCTGCCGCCTTTCGCGCGACAGGAGTCGTGGGGGATAGGCGTGACATCTTCAATACGCCCTATGCGCATACCTGCACGGGCGAGCGCACGGATTGCTGCCTGGGCACCGGGCCCGGGACTGCGTTGTTTTCCTTGTCCAGGTGCACGTACCTTGACGTGGACGCCCACAATTCCCTTCTCCCGGGCATTCTGGGCAACGTTGCCTGCCATCTGCATTGCTGCATACGGTGAGCCTTCGTTCCTGTCCTGCTTTACTACCATGCCACCGCTGCTTTTTGTAACGGTCTCTGCACCAGAGAGATCGGTGATGGTAATGATGGTATTGTTGAACGATGCAAAGATATGTGCAACGCCCCACTTTTCCTTATCGTTTGCCGCCATCTTATCTCACTCCTGCAGGTTTGGTGATCCGTGACTTCTCAGGATGCGAGTCGCTTAAAAACGGTGACTTGCCGTAATAGGTGATCTGCATCTCTTCGTTCCGGTTTACCCGGTATCCCGGAATGGTGACGCGCCTGCCACTGATTGCAATGTGCCCGTGGGTGATGAGCTGCCGTGCCTGTTTTGGTGAACGGGCAAGCCCTTTCCTATGTACAATGCTCTGGAGCCGGCGTTCGAGCTGTGCCTGGACCTTGAGTGCCAGGACATCCTCGATATCTGCATCCGGACCAAGCAGTCCGGATCGCTGCATATGAGAGATCAGCTCAGCCTTCTTTGCCTCAAAAAGGGTCCTGTCAACAGTACTTGACATGACAGCAAGGAGACCACGTGCCCCTTTCCGGTATTTACGTAAGTAGCTCTGTGCCTTCCAGACTTCCCGCTTGTTGCGCAGCCCGTATTCGATCACAAGACGAGTCTCAGATTCGATCCGTGTCTTTTCGAATGGGCGCTTGGGGGGCTGGTAGGATTTATGATTCTTTCCCGGGTATCCCATGGTTAGCTACCTCCCTCTTTCTTCCTCTTGACACCCACGGTCGTCCCGGTTCTTCCGGTAGACTTGGTGCGCTGCCCGCGGACTTTCTGCCCGGTCTCGTGCCGTATGCCCCGGTAACAGCGGATCTTTCTCATGAGATTGACGTCTTCGTCCTTTGAGAGCGCTACATCGCCACCTAACAAGTGCTTTGCCTCGCCGGTGTAGACATCTTTTGGCCGGTTCGCCATCCATGATGGGATCTTCGATGAGTATTGTTCAACAGCGGTGCGGAGCCGGTTGACCGACTCCTCGTCAATGCGACCGAGTAACGCGTATTCGTCGAC
>JAPKXT010000080.1 GCA_026394695.1 Methanoregula sp. | reverse complement strand
ACTTACCTGCATCTCCTGCCTTTGCGGTAATTGCTACCGGAGGATGAAAAACCATTCTCTAATACACCTCTGAAACGTTTCAACCTATACCAGCAACGTATTAAATTACTTGTCGTATAGGTCAGTTTACACTCTTTTTTGTGGATTATTAATAATTTTCGAATTGTTTGCCAATCGGGAGGATTTAATGAGGGGAAGAGAAAACGTTAAAACAACGGTTGTTAATATTTTATAATTAATTAATCCATTTTTAAAATAGTATATATTTACCGTGGCTTTTGGATCTCCTGATTATGTAATTTCAGGTAATCGATAAAACATCATATATTCTGAACGCGCAACCGAGGGGATCTCCAATCCAGGGAAAAATAAAAACCGTTCGTGAAATGTTCTATCTATTTTTTTTTGAAAACGAAGATTTTTTCCGGTGAATTGTATAATAATTTCAAAGTAGTCCTTGTCTCTCTCGTTTTATGAAATATATCCTTATGATTTAAGGTAAACAGAGAGAATTGAGATACGTTGTATGCGGATTAAAAAAATGGCTCTGGAGAAAACCTGATTTTGTTCATCTTTTCGTTGACGTAAAAAAATACGAAGGTGACCCCCTCTCTCCCCCGGAGGGGGAGGCAGCATGCGGGGTGTATCCCCTTGACCCCCTTTTTGCAATCTGGTTAACCTTATGAAAGGTAATCGCAATGTGGGGGGATGCCCAAGCGGCGGGGCGGAGGTGAAACCAAAAGCCCCAAAGAGCGTTATGATTTAATATTTCTGAGCATTTCTCCAGAGCCCAAAAAATGTATTCAATCACAAACCGTTAAACAAAAAAAGGTGCGGGTATAAGTAAACAGTATGGATAGAAATACGACGATACTACTTGTCCTCGGAACAGGTATCACCATTATCCTGTTGTTTGTCAGTATATATCTTGCAGGAATTGCCGCTGTAATCTTCATCACACTCCTGATGTCCCTCATGATTATGCAGGATACCCGGGGAATACCAGAGATCACGGTGTCACTCAGAGATGATGCAAAGGCAATACTTCTTACCAACAAGGGAAACTCAAACGCGGTGAAAATTCATGCAACACTTGTACCGGCGAATCTCGAATATGATATTCCCGTTCTTCAGGAAGATACAACCCATGAAATTCCTCTGAGCACCATGGTTGAGGAGATAAAAATCGTGATAACCTATGAAAATGAGAAGGGAAGATTATTTTCCCTTTCATCACATCTGTCCGCATGGGAAGCCGAACCCGATCTTTTAAAGCCGATGCTTCCCATTTTTAAATGGAAATGATAATTCACTTTTTTATTCCACGATCACATAGTCCGATACAAGTCGGAAAAAAACAAGTCAGAAAATAATCTTTCCGGCATCGCTTATTTTCACGTTCATGCCATCACGGTCTTCTCTTCTTCATGGTGCAGAAACCAAAAAAAAGGACATGAGGAAAACATATGCCCGGGACTTATCTGCAAACCGTCATTTGTACCAGCATCAAAGATCTGGAACATACGACGGGAAAAAATGGAAAATTGAATGACCAAAATAAATCTCAAAAAAGTGAGTCGTTGCTGCAAGGTAAATTGAATTTAGAGTTGTTTTTTGTGTCCGTCCTATCCCAATTGGGGACGCCACAGCGGCGGGGACAAGCTAAAAGGCGAAGTCCCCAGGAGCGTCTGAGTGAGTGAAATCATTCAACAAATACGAGATTTTTAGTCGCTAGAATGGAACTATACCCATTTTTTATTGAGAGACCGGAATTTCCGCAGAACAAAAAAAGTAAAAAAAATTATTTTGGAACGGGCTTGAACACGTTCTCGTAGATCATATCGCTGCCGGTATTGTGCAGGCGTGCACGCTCTTCTTTCTCCTCGACCATTGCCATAAGCGGGAGTTCCATGCTGACACCGGGCACATGACCGAACATCTTCTCGAGTTCGACCTGCTGGGCGTGCATGAACAGTGCATTCGGGATATCTGCCGGGCAGAGTTCCTCGCACTGGCCGCAGTTCACGCAGGAGTCTGCGATATGGGCAAAGCGGATGAGGTGGAACATGAAGTTGGGCGGGAGCTGCCCGGGTGTGACATAGGCCGGGTTCTTTGTCGTGCAGTCCTCACAGTAACAGATCCCTCGACTTTGCCCCGGATCTCAAGACCCTTGGGATTTGCAGCATCTGTCACAAGGATACCGGATTTTACTGCACTGTTCAGGAGGTTTGCACCCTTCTCGCTGCAGACTTCCACAAAGGTTGCCTTGCCGGCCTTGTCACCGATGACACCCCAGTTACCGCAGGCAAGGTCCGCCTGGCGCGGGATCTTCATCTTGCAGCGGCGGCAGTTGGACCTGCGCCCATAGCCGGCTTCTTCAAGCTCATCCATAGAGATGCCTTTGTGGCCGCCTTCGTACTCGATGATGAACTGGCCCTTGTCGATCTCTTCCTTGTGGACTGTGTCCGGGTCGACACCGAATTTATCGGCAATCATTTTACGTGCGCTGACCGGGCTGACCGAGCCACCGCAGTTGACACCGATCATGACGATGTTGTCAAGGTTGATCTGTTTGCGCTTGGCAAGCTCATAGAATGCCATCGCATCACAACCCTTGACGGTCACGCCGATCTTCTTGATCTTTGCACCATCGAGGTATTTCTTGACCAGTTTTGGCATGAGAAGTGTACCGCAGTGCAGGGAACCGGCAGTCTGGGCCAGGTCCTTGGGATCAGTGATCAGCACCGGCTGTGCATCGTACAGATCAATACCTCTCCTGATAACCAGGACTGCATCGACCACTTTTGATTCGAGAGCATGCTTCCAGAGTGCGGTAACAGCGCCGCCGAGTTCAGCTTTTTTCTTGATATCTGCGTCGTTGGTCCATGCG
>JAPKXT010000072.1 GCA_026394695.1 Methanoregula sp. | reverse complement strand
AACATCAGCCCGAACATGAACCTCCTCAAGGAGGCAACCCGCAGCTTCGGTCTTGACAAGATCGGTATCGTCGGCACCCCGTGCCAGATGCAGGCTGTCAGGAAGGCCCAGCTGTACCCAATCGGCATGCGTGACGTCGGCGCAAGCATCGCCCTTGCAGTCGGTATCTTCTGCATGGAGAACTTCCCGTACCAGAGCATCCTTCAGCTCGTGGAAGACCACGCAGCCATGAAGATGGAAGCCGTCAAGAAGATGGAGATCGGCAAGGGCAAGTTCTGGGTCTACGGCAAGCGCGGACAAATCGTCCAGCTGCCGCTCAAGGTGACCCACAAGTACGAGCAGCCCGGCTGCCACGTCTGCCTTGACTATGTTGCAAACCTCGGTGACATCTCCACGGGATCTGTCGGCAGCCCCGATGGATGGAGCACCGTCTTTGTCAGGTCCAAGATCGGGGATTCGGTCTGGGGCAAGGCAATGGCAGCAGGATGCTTTGAGACCCAGCCAATCGAGAAGGTCAAGCCAGGTCTTGAACTCGTTTCCAAACTGGCAAACGAGAAGATCTCAAAGAACAAAGCGACTATTGAAGAACGCAAGACGTTTGGCGTTGGCAAGGGACTCCGTATTCCCTATATCTAATTTTTTTTCGCGGTAAACCCGTATTTTAACCCTATGATTTGGCCCGGTAATCACATTTTCGAATTTTCATCCATACCACCACTTCCACACAACCTTCGATCCCTTGTCACTTCCCTTTGCTTTGTCCCTTTTATGAGATAATTGCGATACCACAACATCATTTACACCGTCTCCAAATGTTCCCAAAACTTTTTCCACCCATCTACCCGATTCCACAATCATCTTCCGGGCACCATGGACACCATTTTCACGATTTCCGGGATCTTTTTTCTGTACAATTTTCTCGTAAGACTTTCCGGAAAAACCGGAAATGGTGTCCATGGTGTCCAAAAAGTATTACAGCTTCCAAAACATTCACAATCCTCCCAGGGTGACCTGCTCTGACAGGACCTGCTCTGCTGCAATCCGCTCCTGCGGAATTCGATCAACATAGTACCGGATTACTCCCGCACTTTCGTGACATAAGGATCAGGTCTACGTGGTGAGAAAGTGGAACAATCCTTATCGGTGAAGATTTCTTCCAGAAACAGATTACTTCATATCAGTAAAAATAAAAAACGATGGGCCCGCTGAGATTTGAACTCAGGACCTCCGCCATGTCAAGGCGACGTCATAACCAACTAGACCACGAGCCCGCTATTGTCTGATGCTCTATAGCATCTGTCATCTTATTATTAAAAAATAGTGTACCGGCTTTCAAAGCATGTCCTGACCTTATCGACCATAATTATTGGAACCCGGGGGGCAGTTATTTTATTACCACACAGGATCTACCGTTGAATTGATAAAAATGACCGATACACCGGGTTCACCCAACCAGCTCTTTACCTACGAGCACGATGCAAGCCGGCTTGAACTGCTCATCCGTATCCTTTACTGGATCCTCATCGGCATCGTCCTGTGGATCTATGGCATAATCGCATTCATCTGCCTGTTCGTCCAGTGGTTCCATATCCTGATTCTGGGCAACCGGAACGAATGGCTCTCGAACGTTGCCAAAGGCTATCTCGAATACGTTGTGGACGTGATGAGCTATACTCATATCATGACGGACAAACGCCCGGAGATCTTCCCGGTGCCGGTGAAGATTTACAAAGAGTAATCCAAATCCTGACCGCGGAACCGGTCAACCCTTTTTTCATTACGCGAAGATACCCGGATGAACTATCATCACGTGTGATCCTGTCACATACCATCAGGTCTGTTCATTTCCACGGAAAAATTGCAGGCATCTTCTCTAGAAATCGCGTTGTATTTCTTTAGTGATGCGATACCGCAAACCTCTTTATGCAATTGATTATCATGCGGTGGAGATTTCACGCCTTTTGGCAGGCGCTCACGAACAAAGAGCAAAGGTTTTCAAATATTATTTTTTGAGAGACTTTCCTGTTTACACGACATTCATGCAAGATGATGGTAACTTGCCATGAAGAAGCACGTGAACTTTTTTGTATACTTGCCATTACTTCATACGTATCGATAATTAACAGGAAACGGAATTAATTACTTCTTTTTCTTTCTTGATTTTCCAGCAACGCTCAATGCAATAGCTACAGCCTGTTTTTGCGGCTTGCCGGCTTCCATCTCAATCTTGATATTCTCACTGATCGTTTTTTGTGATGATCCTTTTTTCAACGGCATTAGAACACTCCTCCAACTGCAAAAAATAAAATAACATTGGGGATTATATTCCAATTCGTATTCTCACTTATATAAAATCAATGATGGTTCCAAACGCAATTATTCCGATAGTAACGGTATCGGAAACATGGCTGGCGGCTTATCCAGAAATCGCATGGTCTGTCTGAAGTGATGCGGTACCGCAAACCTGCTTTTGCAATTGATTATCATGCGGTGGAGATTTCACGCCATGTGGCGGGCGCGAATAAGCGGAGCGAAAAGGGCGGATATGTCACGAGGTGGGTAAAAGAAGGGGTAATATTTGAGCACTGGTATCCAGAAAATTGCGTGATGAGGGAATTCTAATAGGGGATCGTGCAAAAAAAGAAGAAATTTACAGTCCTGCCATTCCGTTACCAGCACTTCCCGGTGTACTACCGGTGCAGGCTGTTATACATGGGCATATATAACCGGACGGACAAGAAACGGATGCCGAAATGCGGAAGCGACCCGGCACCTTGCCGTGGAAAATTCTGCATCCTACCGGGAGGTAGAGCTGTGGAGAGAAAATGGATCTATCTGGGAATAGCAGGGATTCTCGTCGTCATCGTGATCATCGGTATCGGTATGAGCATGGTGAATTCCTTTGATGAGAGCAGCAACAACGCCACAGTCAGTGTGACGCAAGGAGACACCATAACCATCTCGCTCGGGGAGAACCCGAAAACGGGATTCCGGTGGGTCGCAAATGTGACGCCCGGGCTCGCGATTTCCAGAGATACGTACGAATCCGGAAATCCGATTGGAGAGATGATGGGAATGCTGGGAGCCGGAGGAACCCGCACCTGGCACATCACCGCTGTCCAGACCGGCACCCAGACGTTCAGTGCCGTCAAGGTCCGTAGCGATACGCCGTACCCGGTTAATATCTATTCGATAACATTTCAGGTAAGCAACCGGTGAGATCGGAGCGAATGGATGCCGGCCGGTCGTACGGCCGGGCATAGCGGGACGGTTCAGATAAGTTTGCGGGGGTGACCGATATTTCACCCCATTAAAAATTCCCTGCCAACCGTCAACTTATCAGAACCGCGCCGGGTAACAGATGTCAATACTGCAGGTTGGCAGGACGCTGTCAGCGATAGAACCGGATTGTCCTTCCCGGATTCTGATACCCACTTACAACCCGACACCGATCCCCGTCGTCATCCCGTATTTATCCTCAAGCCCCTTCTGTTTGGGCGCGAAATTATTCTGGTATTCATCCTTCAGATTGCTCCACGCGATGTACGCAGGGTTATAGACCTGGTTATAGTAGTTTTCATACGCAGCTTCTGCCTGGTTGAACATCGAGAGGTCATTCTGGTAACTGGCCATATCGCCTCGTGCGTAGTCATTCTGCGCCTGGGTTCTCCAGTACTCTGCTGCTGCTCTGAGCTGATCGAGCTGCTCTGCAGCGGCATTTACCGCCGTCGCGGCTGCGCTCACTTTACCCAGCTCCTGGTAGAGCGATCGCTCCAGCTGCGCATCAGAATACTCTGTTTCGATCGTGGTAAACGATCTCCCGTCAGAGACAATCACTGTCTTTGACGGGCTGGTCGATGACAAGGTGGCATTTATTCCGACAAAGGAATACTCATCGAACGTCGGGATCGACGGTGCAGTACTTTCGATGAGGGCATACCCGGTCGCCTTGTACGCATACTGCGCCGGTGCCTTGATCCCGAGGGCCATGTGGTGAATGTCATCGAACTCGTAAAGGGCCACGCCATACCCAAGTTCCTTTAAGAGAAGCGCGAGAAGGAATGATTTTTCCCCGCAGATACCACCCCAGTTCTGGTCGAGAATGGTATAGGGATACCGTCCGATGTATTCCTGGCCAGTTTTGGAAGTGTTCACCTGGATCTCGTTCACAGCGTTGGCATCGTACTTGATATGCTGGACAAGGCTGATAGCGATCCGCGCCTCGTCATCGGGTTTTTTTGCAGCACGCCGTATATTCTCCACCATCGGGCTGACGTATTTTCGCTGTACCTCGTTTCCGATAACGGCATTATAATCGTCGCCGGTATAAATGTCCCCGAACGAGGCTATGTAGCTATTTACCCCGGTATAGACCTTGAGAGGGATATATCCGGGTGTGCCATCGATGGTGTAATAGTACAGTTTATTGAGCGAACCCTTCGTTTCGAAGCCCGGATCCGGTGTTGCGGTCGGGGCAGGGGTATTGTTGACGACGAGAATCCGGGACACGGTGATCGGAGGTGTCCCGGATGGACCGCCGGCATACGCGGTGGCAGGTGGAGCCGGTGACGGAGTAGCTTTCTGGACCGGGGAAGTGACTGGAGCATGGGCTGCACAACCGGAAAAAAGCACGGCGAGAATCATAACCAAGATAGCCAGATAGCCGTACTGGACCCTTCCATGGAAAACCGGCATACAGGATCATTTTCCCAATGAAAGATAAACAATTGGGAACCGGCTTTCTGAAGGCAACCCGGATTCCCGGTTAGATAATAGAGTCCAGCTAATTTCCATCACTATAAACGGTATCAACTCGCCGGAAGACTCAAAGACCCAGTAATCCCTTATAACTATCATCATCCGGATCCGGTTTCCGGGCCGTATTTTCCGGCGATATTAAGGGCAGGAGAATCTCTAAATTTTGGATTTTACGTTCTTCCTTTTATTACAATTAAAAGTTGTCCGCGCGGGAAATCCTCTACGACGGGAAAAAATGGAAAATTGAATGACCAAAATAAATCTCAAAAAAGTGAGTCGTTGCTGCAAGGTAAATTGAATTTAGAGTTGTTTTTTGTGTCCGTCCTATCCCAATTGGGGACGCCACAGCGGCGGGGACAAGCCAAAGGCGAAGTCCCCAGGAGCGTCTGATTGAGTGAAATCATTCAACAAATACGAGATTTTTAGTCGCTAGAATGGGACTATACCCTAAAAATATTACACAATACATTGTTCCTTTCTTTAGAAAGTGTCAGTTTCGCAGGATCGCAAAATTCCAAAAATCGTACTCTAAAAGTGTTCACTAAATATAGTGTAATTTTAAAAAAAGAATCCCCTAAATCTTCTCACTCGATATCTTGGCAAATGTTGCGGTAAAGATCCCCGGCATCCCGCGTATCTCATCCATCACTTCTTGGGGTACTTCGCTGTCCACGTTCAGGACCATGATTGCATGCTCACCGGGCTGGACACGTCCCACCTGCATGCCGGCAATGTTGATATTGCATTTCCCGAGGATCGTGGATGCACGCCCGATAACCCCGGGCTTGTCAAGATGTCGTGAGACAATCACATAGCCTTCGGGGATCATGTCCATCGTGTAGCCGCCGACGGCGACAATGCGGCTGCGGCCCTTGAAAAATACCGTGCCGCTGACCGTTTCTTCTCCCTTATCAGTCTTGATTCGGATGGTGATGAGGTTCTTGAATCCGCTGGATTCCTGTGTGACCGTCTCGCTGACCGAGATCCCGCGTTCCTTTGCAAT
>JAPKXT010000145.1 GCA_026394695.1 Methanoregula sp. | reverse complement strand
TTTACGGTCAATTATCAGTCGTTTCTTAATTTTATGCAATATTCTGATGTACTTTTACTATCAAAAGATAATTTATTGAGCAATACGCTACAAGCGCCCAGTTCTAACTGATTCTCATGCAATATTTTGGAGGGGGCTAATACCATTTAAAAATGAGAAAATATTATTTTCTTTCGAAGGCGGTCAAATTCCGATGGTTTTACTTTAGGAGTTACTTTCGGATCTACTGGATGTGCAGGCTTCTGGAAAACGCCAGCATCTGACCTTGAGGATCGTTTTTATGTATATCCCGTGCCCCTTACTCATGGCTTGCGGAGTTTTACCGAACTGACAAAGGTATTCCGGAATACTTTTTTGATATTTACCAATCAAAAAAAAAATCAGAGATGTCCGGGCAGACATTCTTATCATCTCCCGCAAAACAGCATGCGTACATGTCAATAAGCACGAGGCAGGGCATGGTAACATAGAGATGATGAGATGATGCATGCAGTTTGATGCCCGCCAGGTTTACATTCCCGAAGCCGACACGTATCTTTTACTTGATGCAGCCCGGGCTGAGGTGAAGCCCGGTGATCGCGTTCTTGAAATCGGTACCGGTTCCGGGCTTATCGCAGCTGAGCTTGCAAAGGTTACTGGGGTGATTGCGACCGATATTAACCCTCATGCGGTTCTCTGCGCTAAAAAAAAAGGTGTTGATGTGGTGCGAAGCGATCTTTTTTGCGGGATCCAAAGCACGTTTGATCTCATCCTGTTTAACCCCCCGTATCTCCCGACACAACCTGAGGAGAGGATTGACGACTGGCTCGAGCATGCACTGAATGGAGGGGAGAGCGGTCGGGTAGTGATCGAGCGCTTTGCTGTACATGTCGGAAGAGTGCTTGCACCGGGCGGGAGAATTTTATTATTAATCTCTTCACTTACCGGGCTTCCTGAAGTGCGGGATCTTTTTTTCCGGTCAGGTTTCCTGTCAGAAATTCTGGTAAAGAAAATTGTTGAGGATGAGACCCTGTATGTGCTGAAAATTGTCCGGAAGGGGTAGACTTTCTCACGCTAAAAAAAAGGATAATCCAGATTTTCAGCTGTATTTTTTATTACCCGTTATACAATTAACCGTTTTTTCATCAGGTTGATCGCAACAATACAGAAGATTGCCGTCACCAGAATAATCCATGCCAGGTGGAGGATCAGCACTCCTGTCATGGCAGGGAGGGTGAGCATCCGCATAACAGCCACAAGATGGGTAAGCGGGAGCAGGGCAAGTGCGATATACTGGAAGAGTATTGGCAGCAGGGTGATCGGGAAGAACGTGCCTGAGAAGAGAGCCATAGGGGTGATGAGCAGGAACGAGGGGTAGTTCAGGGTATCGATGCTGGGTGTAATGGCGGTAAAGCACATTGCGATACCACCAAACATAAGTCCGCCCAGAAACGCGAGCGGGATGGCAAGCAGCGATGTGGGAAATGAGATAACGCCAAACGCTGCAAGTACGGGAAGCATAATGACTACATATAACACGCTCCGGGTTGCCCCCCAGAGCAGTTCTCCTGCAATCACATCTTCGATCGAAAGCGGGGTTGCGATCATCGCATCAAAACTTTTCTGGTAATACATCCTCACATAGGACCCGTACGTGCACTCGAAGAATGCCGAGTTCATGACCGCGATTGCAAGGATTGCAGGTGCGATAAAGTTTACATACGGTATGCCACCGATCTCTTTCACATAGGAACCGATCCCCATACCGATGGCGAACAGGTACAGGAACGCCTCGATAAGGGGAGGAAAAAAGTTCACGTGCCATGTCCTGAAAAAGACCACGAGGTTCCGGTGCCAGACTTTCCATGCCCGGCGGCTGATCCGGGGAATTGACCAGAAGTTTTGCATGATCACTCCCTGAGTTTCCTCCCGGTAAGTTTCAGGAACACATCTTCGAGGGTTGCAGGGCGGGTCAGCACGTTGTGAGGAGTGCATTGATCGAACAGGATGCGGATGACTTCGCGGGAAGATTCGGTTGCAATCTGTATATTATCTCCGATGACTTCAAACGGGATGTTTTTCCCTGTCAGGCAGGACAACACTTCTTCAGTCTTTTCCACTTCCACAACTTCATTTCCGACATACTGCTTTACGAGATCTGCAGGTGAGCCTTCAACGAGAATTTTTCCGTTATCCATGATGACGAGACGGTCGCATAACCGGGCTGCTTCGTCGAGGTAGTGCGTAGTGAGCACGATCGTATTTCCCTGTGACTGTAACATTTTCAGTCTTTCCCAGATCAGATGACGTGCCTGCGGATCAAGCCCGATGGTAGGTTCATCGAGGATGAGCAGGTCAGGGTTGTTGACGAGAGCACGCGCAAGAATTAACCGTCGTTTCATCCCCCCGGAGAGTTTCTCGACGGTAACATCCCTTTTTTCCTGTAACTGGACAAACTCCAGAAGTTCCTCAGCTTTTTGGTGGGCACTATCTGCGGGAATGTCAAAGTACCGGGCGTAAGTGAACAGGTTACCGTAGCAGGTGAAGTCAGGATCGAGATTTGTCTCCTGAGGGACAACACCCAGCCGCTGTTTGATTTCTACAGGACAGGTCTCCGGGTCCATGCCAAAGACCGTAAGTGTACCCGAGGTACGGGGTGAGACGCACGCGATTATTTTCATAGTCGAGGTTTTACCCGCTCCATTCGGGCCCAGAAACCCGAACACTTCCCCTTTTTTTACCGCAAAGCTGATACCATCAACAGCGATGACATCACCAAAATTTTTTTTCAGGTCCTGCGCCCCGATGATATCAGGAATCGGTCCACCTCCGGTAATCCATTAGTTCGGCATGTATCCATAAAAATCCACACGCTGTACTAACCATTAGTCATAACCAGGATGTATGGGAAGTAAAAAAACACCCGTTACACAAGAAGCCGTTGTTTGAAGATAACGTACTATCGATCAAATAGCATGAGCCAGTCTGCAAGGGAAATAAGACAGGAATCAAAGAGGATTGGATGTCAGGTTCTTTTCTGGATTCTCATTAATGCCGCTTCCGCCGCTTCACGGACCTCACTATAGGGGTCATTTCCGAGGAGTAATAGTGGTCTTATTGCCCGTTTGTCGCCCAGCTTCCCCAGTACTTCCGCAGCGCCGATCCGGATAATTATTTCCTTGTCGTGAAGGCACCCGATAAGCGGGTTGACTGCATCCCGGTCTTTAATCTTTCCGATTGCTGCAATGGCAGCTGCACGAACCACCGGGTCCGGGTCATCAAGCGCGGCGATCAATGCTGAAACAGCGGAGGAATCCCCCAGTCTTCCCAATGCCTGAACGACATCACTCCGGACGCCGGGATGCGTATCGGATAGGGCATCAATCAGGTAGGGAACCGCTGACAGGTCAGCGGATTTGCCCAAATATACTGCTGCCGTCCGTCGCTTTTTTATGACTGAACTTCGGAGTTCAGATACCTGGGGTGAAATGTCGTTCATGCAAGAGGGAAAATCAATGTTCACACTCATCGCCGGATTCATACGCGGCGGTAACGTTCCGGGCG
Source organism: Methanoregula sp. (assembly GCA_026394695.1). Classification (GTDB taxonomy): domain Archaea; phylum Halobacteriota; class Methanomicrobia; order Methanomicrobiales; family Methanospirillaceae; genus Methanoregula. The sequence continues at coordinate 5,454 of JAPKXT010000145.1, read as the reverse complement.
ATTTCCGGAGAGAGGCGGTCATGGATAAGATGCACGAGCGCTTCGACATCCTCGATCGGGAGGCAGCCCATGCTCTCCTCCCCTTTCCGGATCATATCCGTGATGTAGGTAAGTTCATCAACCGAGAGCCGGCTGATTCGCTGGATAAAATCGTCGCTGTCTTGTGCAAAATGGTTTGAGACCGGGGGCAGGATTGAATGAAACATGTGCCCCGAACCCGAGCACGTGAGGTCGCCACATTCCGGCGCAAGTTTTTTTAAAATCGTTATGTCCTTTTCGGAAAGTTCCCGTGGCATGGTATCTGAGTCTCTTGTAAAATTATTTCACCGGCTTTGGAATAAACGTACGTGAAGGACATCGTTCACTGTCACGGTCAGGTGTGGTTTCACCATTTATACGGCAGTCGCCCCGGTCCGTAGTTTTTGGTGTATAACTTATACAGTCACAACAGGCTGGCATACATTCTCCTTCGTTATTTGAGGAAATAGTAGTTTTGTTCAATGGTAAAAAAGATAAAAATAATCAGAAGTATTTGCCGAGCCAGTTCTTAATACCGGCAAGGATACCACCGGAACCTGTTGACTTCTGGGACTTTTTACTCGGCGGGGGTGAGGGACGTGAGATTGTTCGTTTGGGTTCCGAAGCCTGGCGTACCGGAACATCCCGGAGAGTTCCCTGAGGTTCATCATCCATAGGTTCAAAACCCCACGCAAATCCAATCTTGTATGCATTCTCGTTCTGCCGGATCCAGTTGGAGGCATTCATGTACCCGCGGTCTTCTGCTTTCTTAACAGTATCCTGGTGGTCCTGGGTGAAATGAATTTCACGCTGGAGGGCGACTAACTCCTCATATGCCTTTTTTGGGACTTTGATCTTCTCCCTGCTCATAACTCCTCATATAGGCATATGCTGGGATACGATATTTAATGCTTCTCTAAAAAACTGATAAATATGCAGTTTAATTGATATTCTGATTCGGGAAAACGTCAGAACACGCTTTGCACTTCATTACCACATGTGCCGATAATGAGGACATATGAATTGTCGAAATATTTCCGGGAGTTCCAGATCAGAACAAAGATAAAGAACCCGATGATGACCAGGATGATCTCCATGATGGCATAAAATGAGGAGATAGTTGACCGGACTCATCAGGTACCTTACGACAAGTGCGGTAATGCCGCCGGAAATGGAAAGGATTGTGGGCATTGAAAATGAGAGCAGATATGGTACGGCAGCTCACTCAGGTTTCTCCTTCGCTCCCGGCATTTTTACCGGTTTTTTCGTGTGCATGGTAAATGCAAACACCGTACCGCCATCGCGTTCCATCGTGATCTCGCCGGAACACTGCTCAACAAGGCTCGAGATCAGCCGGAGCCCGAGGGATGTGGGGTTCTTCCAGTCCACATCATCGGGGATCCCGACTCCATCATCCCGGTAAGTGAATCTGAGCAGGTCCGGAGACGGGTTTGAGCCCTCAATTATGATACTGCCTTTCCGTTCACCGGGGAACGCGTGCTTGAGGCTGTTGGAGACCATCTCGTTGATGATCAGCCCGATAGGGACGATCGTGTCGATATCAGTGGTGATCGGATCCATCGTAAATGTGAGAGTAATCTTCGTGTGCGGGATATTATGGAACATAAAGAGCTGCTGTACCATGTACTGGAGATAATCCCGCAGGTCAATCTCCCCGATATTGTGGGATCGGTAGATCCGTTCATGCACGAGGGCCATCGCCCGCACCCTGCTCTGGCTGTCTCGTATCGCACTGAGTACATTTTCGTCCTTAATCGTCCGTGACTGGAGATTTAACATGCTTGCAATGATCTGGAGGTTGTTTTTGACCCGGTGGTGAATCTCGCGGAGCAGGAGGTCTTTTTCTTCCAGTGATCGTTGGATCTCCCGCTCGGCGGCGGTCCGTGCCTTGATTTCCTGTTCCAGCTGTATATTTGTCCTGGTTAACGATTCCGTACGTTCCGCAACCCGCCGTTCGAGATCCTCGTTTGCCCGACGGATAACCCCCTCAGCTTCTTTAATGACCGTAATATCAGTGAGGACGTTGAGGCTTGCAGGTTCGCCTTCATACATAACCTGTGTACCATTCACGAGGATTGAATGGATTGTGCCATCATGATCCATGATCGTCATCTCATAGGGCGGGACTTCCTCGCCAGCCATCCGTCTGATAACCGCCATTTTTGCCATGTCATGGTATTCGGGTGCAATGAACAGGGTGATGGATTTACCGATCACATTTTGGCGTTCATATCCAAAGTTTTTCGTGGCTGCCGGGTTCACATAGAGCAGGATCCCGTTGCGGTGGACGATCACGAAGTCGGGGAGCTGGTCGATCAGGGTACGGTACCGATTCTCGCTCTCGCGCAGGGAGTGCTGCGCATCCATAAGATCGGTAATATCCTCAAGGGTCTCGATCGCCCCGATTATCTTTTGCTGATAGTTCCTGATCGGCGCTGCCACGTACCGGAGCCATTTGCCCTTCTTCCCCAGGTGGGGGAAGAAATCTGTCGCTTCGTACCCTTCTTCTGCTACATCGGATTTCCTGTACTTCCCTTCATACAATTGAGGTATCTTGTCGAGTGCCCCGTCCACGATCAGGTCCACCAGGCAGGGACGTTCACTCTCGTAGAACGCTTTCCAGTGCATGCTGGTGCCAAGGACGTCCTGTGCTTTGATCCCGGTTGCCTCTTCAAGTGCCTTGTTCCACGAAATGAGGCGGTGCCGGGTATCGATGACAAACTTCGGGATCGGCGAGCCCTGGATAATCATGTTCATCTGGGCTTCACTGTCCCGTAGAGCCTGTTCCGCCAGCACCCGGTCGGTGATGTCATGGATAATGGAATAAAAGAGTGTTTTTCCCTGTACGGTTATCGGCCCGGAGAAGATCTCTACATTGCGTTTCTCGCCATTGGCCAGGTAATGGGTTGAGAAGAAATGTTTTGCTTTCTGGTCCTTCGCATGCACAAGATTTTGCACAACCTTCTCTTGTGGCAGCCGGTTCAGGTCGAAGATTCCCATTGCAGTGAGGTGTTCTTTTGAATAACCGTAATACTGGGTGGCCGCTTCGTTTGCATCGGCAATCATCCCGGTATCCGGGTCGATAAGAATGGATACCGAGTAACTGTTGGTGAACAGGGAACTGTATCGCGCTTCACTCTCTTTGAGCGATTCCTCCACTCGTTTCCTTTCAGTAATGTCGTGAATGATGGAATAAAAGAGCGGTTTTCCCTGTACGGTTATCGGCCCGGAGAAGATCTCCACGTTGCGTTTCTCACCGCTGGCAATGTAGTGGGTCGAGAAGAAATGCTTTGCCCGTTCATCTTTAGCCCTGATTAGATTCTGAATAACGGTTTTTTTGTCCAGCCGGTTGAGATCAAAAATGCCCATTGCCGTCAGCTGCTCACGGGAGTACCCGTAATATCGGGCAGCAGCGTCATTGGCATCTACGATCCTGCCGGTATCGGGATCGATGAGAATGGATACCGAGTAGCTGTTGGTGAACAGGGAGCTGTACCGGGCCTCACTCTCCCGAAGTTTAACCTCCACCTGTTTGCGGTCGGAGATATCACGGGTGGTCGCAATGAGGTAGCTGGCGTTACCAATATACATCGTATCGGCAGTGACCGATGCATGGAACAGTTCACCGGATTTGCGCCGCTCGACAACCTCGAACTGCACAACTCTGCCCTGAGTCCTGATCTTTTCGACCAATGACCCCCGCACCATCTTATCCGGCCAGATTCCCAGTTCAAGGGAGTTTTTTCCGATCAACTCGTCCCGGGAGTACCCGAAAATTCTGATCGCGGCATCGTTGACTTCTATGAACCGGCCGGAATCCAGTTCACTGATGGTCAGTGCATCAGGAGTTGAGAGGAACGCTTTTGTGTACTTTTCCGTAGCAACACGAAGATTTTCCTCATCCCTCTTGCGTTGGGTGATGTCAGCAACACCGGCAATCGTGCCAAGGTACTCTCCACCTCTACCTGTAATTGGGGTGGTTTCAAGGGATGTATAGATCCTTGTCCCATCCTTTTTTAAGAATTCAAAGTCATGTTGCTCCTTGATCCCCTGCTTCCTGCGCTCGATATTTCGCTCACAAATCTGATGTTCCTTATCATCCATGAATGCAAAGAGACTGCGTCCTCTCATCTCTTCGACAGTATACCCGAGGATCTCCGCCATCTTCGGGTTCACAAAAGTCGTGACCGCTTCCTTGTCAATGACCCAGATACCCTCGTTGAGTGTCTCGATGAGCATCCGGTATTTCGTTTCACTCTCCGCGAGCGCCAGTTCTGCCCGTTTCCGGTCGGTGATATCACGGGAAACCCCGTGAATTCCGGTCAGGACTCCATTATCATCACGGATGCCGGATATCACGCATTCCAGCAAGACGGTCGAACCGTCCTTATGGTAGTAATCCAGCGGGATGGTAATGGTGCGGTCAGGATCAGAAGTATCGTTTTGTTCACGCTCAAGTTCCTGCGCAAGAATTGTCCGGACAACGCTAAGTGATTCCGGGGTCATCTGTTCGGTCACGTCCTGCCGCATCCGTTCTTCTGGCAGGAACCCGATGACTTTCTTAATTGAAGGGCTGACATAGGTGGTTCGGAAACTAAGGTCAGTTACCCAGATAATGTCATTCATCTTTTCGGTCAGGAACCGGAACTTGGCCTCGCTTTCTGCCAGCTGCTGCTCTGCCTTTTTCTTATCCGTGATGTCCCGCTGAACACCCCAGAGCCGGATAATCTTCCCGTCACGGATGATGCCTGTTAAACTGTTCGAGAACCAGCGGGTGTTTCCCTGCCGGTCTTTTTCCATGGACTCAAAATTCTCGACACGGTAACCGGACCGGATGAACGTACGCATGTAATCGAGCGTGATATCGCTGTCAATTGCCATTATCTGGCCGATACTGGCGCCGATAATATCATCCGCTCTTTCATACCCGTACATCTGTGAAAACGCATCATTGCATTCCGCAAGATACCCGTGCTCAACGAACAGCGCGATCTGGTCATCGACCGGCAGGGTGAGCGGGATATCGCAACCTGCCTCGAACCGGAAGATGCCCTCATTGCTTTGACTGAGAAATGTTCGGTACCGCTCTTCTGATGCGCGGAGTTGATCCTCCATCTGCTGTTGCCGGGTGATATCCCGGATGGTCTCGACCGCCCCGATGGTGGTCCCGTTCTGAGCAGTAATTGGAGATGCCCTCACCCAGAGAATAACGTTCTCTCCTTTAGGACGCGCATGGCGGGTCGTGGCTGTGACACTCTGATTCTCCCTGCAAAGATTATCGTATATTTCCGGAAGGCATGTGTCAGGATTAAGGGCAAGGTCTATAAGGATCGGCCGGCGCTCCCCGTAGAACGGTATCGCATAACAAAAGTCACCTTTCCCGAGAATTTCACCCGTAGAAAAACCGGTTAAGTC
>JAPKXT010000123.1 GCA_026394695.1 Methanoregula sp. | reverse complement strand
GTGTTCATCCCTGCTCTCGAAGAGTTCAGGCCGGATGTTATAATTGTGTCTGCCGGTCAGGATGCTCTTTTCGATGACCCGAAAAGCGGTATGCTGCTGTTTCCTGCCGATTTTGGTACCTTTACTTCTTTATTACGGGATGCAACCGATAAACCGCTGGCACTTGTACTCGAAGGGGGGTATGGACCTTCCCATGGTGATGCCATCAGCCAGATTTTTTCTTCGCTCAATGGATCACCTGCCCCAACAGGAAGTGGTGAGCCACACAACACCACCTGCAATATTGTAGCAGTACTTAAGAAAATGAGGAGGTAATTTCTGTTTTATGGTAAAAACACCTTTATACAAGAATATACCTCAGTCTCCATTATGTTAGCAGAAGAACTCACCCTCGGCATGAGGGTACGGTACCCTCGGACCGGAACAACCGGAACCATTCTGCGCATCGAGCAGGTACGGGGAGAAGTGTTTGCGGAACTGGACAGTACGAATCTTCTGTATCGTATTGATAACCTTATTCCGGCGTCCGGCCCGGAAAAAACAAGAACGACATTCGTTGATAACGCAAAAAAAGTTATTGAGAGAGAAAAGGAGTTTGCTCAGGGACGTGAACTTCAGGACGCCTGGAAAGCTACCGACCAGAGCTGCGAAGGGGGAGGTTAATCCTCCAGCCCAATCGTGGTCAGTTTTACCGATTCTACTCCTTTCTGCGACATCAACCGTTCGGCAAGTGTCTTAAGCTGAGTCCCGTCTCCTCTCAGCAGGATCACTTCAAGACAACGGTTTTCTGTAACATGAGAGTGGAGTGAAGCCTGGATAATTGCTTTGAATTCGTGCTGGATGTCGGTAAGCAGGGTTAACAGGCCACGCTGGTCGTGATCGTAAATCATAGTAATCACTCCCTGGCGGTCACCCTTGACATCTGCCATCCACTTATAGTGCTGGATATAGCTCCGTATTGCGTCCCTGATCCCTTCAGACCTTGAAGAATAACCACGATAATTGATAATTTCATCGAACCGGTCGAGCAAATGCCTGGGCAGAGATATCCCGATACGTGAGAGCTCATTATCCATCGTCATTTAGATCCTCATGACTGTATGACGCCCCCGGAATGTTTAAAGTTTCGATAAAAAATTATCGGGTGTAATACTTGGTAACACTTTGTTGCAGTATCTGCGCCTTCAGGGAAAAAAATGAGAGGAAAACTGCTGGATTTACTCCGAAGGGTACCCTTACTGGTTATGTATAAGTATGACCATTATATATAGAGTAAGGAGGTTCGATTTCATTTGCATGATGTAAAAGTTCCCAGTGTCAATATTGGAGTTGTAGGTCATGTCGATCACGGCAAGACCACGCTCGTCAATGCACTCACCGGGACATGGACAGACCGGCACAGTGAAGAGGTGAAGCGTGGCATATCAATCCGTCTTGGATATGCCGACGCAACTTTTTACCGGTGTGAAAAGTGCGAAGGTTCTGACGCCTTTTCGACCAGCCCCGATTGTCCGGTCTGCGGCGGAAAGGGAACACCGTTTCGTTCGATATCCTTTGTCGATGCACCGGGGCATGAAACGCTCATGGCGACGATGCTTTCCGGCTCTGCATTGATGGACGGGGCGATGCTTGTCATTGCTTCAAGCGAGAAGTGCCCTCAGCCGCAGACAAAAGAGCATTTAATGGCGCTGGAGCTCGTTGGTATAAAAAATATCGTGATA
>JAPKXT010000210.1 GCA_026394695.1 Methanoregula sp. | reverse complement strand
TTTAATTGTATCATAAATATAAGGGGGAACAATTATTTTATCGGCATAAATCAATGATGAAGGCTTATTCACCAACCAATCATAATCAAAATTACAAACTTGACAAACATCAGAAAATTGATTACCAATTGCCAATCCAGTGACAATTAAATTAATTTTTTTCATAAAATATGTTTTAAATTGTGCAATTTATAATTTTGTGGAGAAAAAACGCTTACTTATTTTTTATGAGACAATGAGCCTAGACAAGTGGCTTCGCATTAGAATAATCAGGATAATAGTGCTCAAATTTTATTCCTTCCTTAACCCATGTCGTAGTGTATTCGCGTTTTTCGCTATTCTTGTGAGCGCCCGCCATAGGGCGTGAAAGTTCCACCGCTTGACAATCAATTGTTGAAGGTTTGTTGTATCGCATGACTTCAGTAAGACCGTGTGATTTTTGAATAAGCCGCCAGCCATATTTCCAGACCAGAGCATTAAACACATGCCTACCGGCTGTCATTTGATTTTCACATTTCTTTATCAGATATCCTGCTCTTTTGTAATCCCGGCGTTCTCTTTTGATGGGTGGAAGAGAATAGATAAAATGAATAAATGAGCATATCCCAGTAAGATACGAAGCTCGGGCTGAACCCGTATGCATGTCATCAGGAACTGAACCGGCAGCGATTCTTGCATGCAAATTGCTGCCTGATATAATTCATCAGTAGATAATTCATAAAAAAGGGGTTGCGTTCGCCTATGGAACTATTACTTGCTATGGATTTACGGCAAAATCTGGTCGTTCACGGCAAATCCGGGCAACGGGCTACCTATAAACCACTGGATTGGGGGTTTTCTCCGACGGCAGAACCCCTTGGTTTTGTCACAGCAATCAAACCCAGATTTCTCTATATTGCGGATCTCGATCGTATTGAAGGAACCGGGTCTCATGATGCGGTTATCCGGCAGTGCGCACAGCAGGTCGGGTGCTGTTATGTCGACCGGGGTTGTCAATCTCCTTCAGATCTGCTGGAGGGCGAAAATATCGTAAATATTGTCGGGACCGAGACTGCTGGCAGCAGATTGTCAGGATACCGGGGAGGTATCCTCAGCATTGATGTAAAAGACGGGCGGGTGATTCCCTGTGGCAAAGATCCCGTGGATGTGCTGGCATCAGCCCGACGCTGGGATTTTGACGGCTGTATCCTGCTCAATGTCAGTGCTGTTGGCACACAGGGCGGTATAGATCCAACAATGTTAAAAAAAATGCGTAAGGCCTATGACCTGCGGCTCTATTATGGGGGAGGTGTCGCAACGCTTGAAGATCTTGAAATAATCAGCAGTTCAGGATTTGACGGAGCAATCATCAGTACAGCCCTGCACAGGGGCAAAGTTCCGATCGAATGGATACGGAGGGGAAGGTGTTGTTAATCACGCTGGAGGGAATTGACGGGAGCGGGAAGAGCACATTGCATCTCGCACTGAAGGTATTGCTTGCCGACCTCAATCCGGTCTTTACCCGCGAGCCGGGAGCCACATGGGTAGGTGAATCAGTGCGCCGGGCGATAGCAGAACAGATAGATCCCGTAACGGAAGCAACTCTCTTTGTTGCTGACCATGCAGCCCATCTTGCAAAAATCATCCGCCCTGCACTTGCCGACGGAAAACTGGTAATCTCGGACCGCTACAGCGACAGCCGATACGCTTACCAGGCAGTCACCCTCAAAGGCGTTATACAAAAACCGGAGGAATGGCTGCGGGCGATGCATAACGGCTGGTCAATCATTCCGGATAAAACATTTCTCTGTGTACTCCCGATCGATGAAGCTCTCGCGCGTCTTAAACCCACAAACGAGCGCGAGCATTTCGAGAAGCGTGAAATCCTTGAAAAGGTCCAAGACAATTACTTAAAATTCGCCCGTGCGGAACCGTCGCGGTTTGTCATTGTGGATGCAATGAAAGAAAAAGAGGAGATTGCACAGTTTGTTGCTGATGCAATCAGGCAGATTTTGCAATCGTCACGATCACGTCGCCGACGGTGATCACGTCCACTTTTGCTCCCTCTTCCATATAGGAGAATTTCGGAAAAAACGCCTGCCCGGGTATTTCCACTTCTGTACCTTCAAGACTGATTGTTTTTGGCGGTTTTTCCAGCTGATGTGGTGGTAAGGCTGCTACCGCGGCCATAAACGCCTGTGCCTGTTTGCGGAATACAGGTCCGATTACTGCACGGTTGAAATCGATACCCGTAATCACCCGCTCGAGTTTAACCGCATCGGTGCGCCAGTGGACATCTGCATTGAGTGTGCGCCCGGTATCTCCTTCATCATCTACCGTGTGCGGTGCATAGATCGTCACTTTACCAAGGGGCGCATTGAGTGCAAGACCTGAATCATGCTTGTATTTTCTTACTTCTGATACCAGCTGCACGAGCATGTTGCCTTCGCTTCTCGCGGCTTCGTCCTCATAGGTGAAGGATACCCATGGTTGTTTGTGGACGCTTGCCCCTTTGTGCAGGTGCGAATAACACTCCTCAGCAAAATAGGGGGTGAAGGGTGCGAGCATTTTACAGAGCGCATCAAATGCCGTATGGAGTCCAAGGAGCGCACTCCTGCGGGATTCACCACCGGTATACAACCTGCCCTTGACCAGCTCAATGTAATTATCAGCAAGAACTTCCCATGCAAACTCCCGAATTGCCTTGAGTGCGGTGTCAAACTGGTAACTCTCCATCGCAGCACTCACCTGCTGGATCGTGTCCGAAAGTCGCACAAGCAGCCACCTGTCGGCAAGGGCAGTAACCGGTGCGTCTGGATCAAACCCTTCTTTCTCTAACTGGATCAGGGCAAACTTTGCTATGTTCCACATCTTGGTCTGGAACCGGGATGCAGCAACAACATCGTTCCAGTTGAACATGATATCAGAACCGGTTGCCGCTCCCATTGCTGCCCACTGTCGTAGCGCATCAGCGCCATACTTCACGAGAATTTCTTCAGGTACGATGATGTTGCCACGGCTTTTGCTCATCTTGAAACCGTCTTCACCCAGCACCATACCGTTGACAAGGATCTCTTCCCATGGCTTTTTTCCCGTGAGTGCGACTGAACGCAGGATTGTATAGAATGCCCATGTCCGTATGATGTCGTGTCCCTGGGGACGGATTTGGGCGGGGAAGTAGGGGGGTGTCCCGCTTCCGTCCCAACCGGTCACGTTGAGGACAGAGATGGATGAGTCCATCCAGGTATCAAGAACGTCAGATTCTCCCGTAAAATCAGTATTCCCGCATTTTTTGCAGGGATGTTTCGGTTGTACCAGGGTTGGATCAACAGGCAGATCCTTTTCGTCCGGTGTCACCATCTCTCCACATTTTGTACAGAACCAGACAGGGATCGGTGTTGCAAAGATCCGCTGGCGGGAGATGCACCAGTCCCAGTCCATCTGCTCCACCCAGTTTTCCATCCTGCGGAGCATATGCCCGGGATACCAGGTGATCTCGTGCGCAGCCTTCTGGATCTCATCAGGTTTAATCTTCACGAACCACTGGCGCTCTGACAGTATCTCAATGGGAGTCTTGCAGCGCCAGCAGGTTCCGACACGCTGGGCAAGGTTCTCCTGTCGTCTGAGAATTTTTTGGGATTTCATATCGGCAAGGATTGCGGCGCGGCACTCGGTAGTATTCATGCCCTTGTATTTACCAGCAATATCGGTCATCCTCCCCTGCCGATCAATTGCCTTACGCAGCGCGAGGTTGTGCTGCTTCCACCAGTGAACGTCCTGTTTGTCACCAAATGTGCAAATCATGACAACGCCGGAACCAAATGCAGGATCAACTGCTTCATCCAGCACAACCGGAACTTCATGACCAAACAGCGGGACTTTCATCTTTCTGTCTTTTAAAATATGGTATCGTTCATCTGCAGGGTGCACCGCAACTGCTACGCAGGCAGCAAGGAGCTCGGGACGGGTAGTTGCAATCTCCACTCCATCAAAGTCAAAATAATTCAGTTGCGTTTCCCGGTCATCATAGGCAACCTCAGCAAATGCAATCGCGGTCTCGCACCGGATACAGTAATTCACCGGGTGTTCACTCTGGTAGATATAACCGGCTTTTTGCATGCGAAGGAATGAGAGCTGCGTTTTGCTATAATATTCCGGCATCATCGTTATGTACTCGTTACTCCAGTCTATGGAG
>JAPKXT010000198.1 GCA_026394695.1 Methanoregula sp. | reverse complement strand
GTTTTTTACGACAAGGGCAATCCCGTACGGCGAACCTGTCACAAACCTACATTTTCCACCAGGCCATTTTTCCCTGCTCCACCAGCAGGGGAAACCCGCACACAGCAAAAAAGAGTAGATGTTTTTAATAATCTCCCATTCCCGGGGGCATCCCTTGCCGGTGATAATGTAATCCCCTCTTTCATGGTGCTGTGTTGTACAAATCCTAAGCCCCTTTCGCGGGCTCATATATGCAATACAGCATACTTACCCAAAATATGTTACCTTGCAATAATCATTGCAAAAATTGCAATACTGAGGAAAGTATACTATAGCAAGCATCAATTGTGCCACCATGCACCAAAACACACCAAGCACAAAAAAAGGTGATGAAAAATGGCAGTATCCGTGAATTGGGGGGCGATGGGAATAGGTGCCGTAATAGCATTCCTGATCGGTTGGTGGATCTTCGGTCTCCTGGGTGCGGTAATACTAGCTCTCATTGTGATGGCAGTCATGGGGATCCTCAAATTTTAATCAGAGAACGGCTTGCCGCCCGGTTCGGCGGCATGGGAACCCGTAGTTCATGCATCACATCAAAAGTATGATTCAATATATATACCGGAAATGCCGGTATTCAGGTAAATGAGGTGAGTTCGTCGATGAAATACACATATGTTGCATTGGTTATTATAATTCTCGCATCCGTCATCATGTCAGGATGCATCACTGCCCCGGTCGGACAGTCAACCCTTATCATGGCGATCAAGGATGCTCCGAAGACTACTGACATTGGCACGATCACCTATCTTGGCCTGAAAATCAGCGAAGTGAGTGTTCACCGGGCATCGACAAACCAGACTGCCACGGAAACTAACGAGGAGATGACCGCAACAGAATCGGATGATTCAAACACGACAGGGTGGATTGTTGTTGTCGACAAGCCCCAGACGGTTGACCTGATGCGGCTTACCAACCTGAGTGAAGTGATTGGCCAGAAGACGATGGACGCGGGCAAGTACACCCAGATACGGCTGAAGATCGATTCAGGAACCATCACGGTCAACGGCACTGAGCATAATCTTTTAGTCCCCAGCGGGGTGCTCAAGCTGAACAGGGGTTTTACCCTTCAACCGAATCAGACCCTGACGCTTACCCTTGACTTTAATGTGGAGAAATCAGTCATCAGGACAGGATCGGACCAGTATAAGCTGAAACCCGTGATTGCAGTAATTTCTGCTCCGTAGAAACCGACAGAAACCAACAGAGTTCACGCCGGAACCATGAACATCGATTGGTTACGGCAGTTCCCTGTTTCAGGACCTCTCCACCGTAGGGCAGAGTGAGGAGGTTCCAGTATTTTTTATCACGTAAACCGCTGGTAGTCTTTGAAGAATATGAAGACCAGGTGTTGATGCCGGGTGGAGATCTTTTTTAAAAAAATTTGCAGGAACAGGGCTTGATCCGTGTTGACCTCACAAGGGAAAGAGCCGCTTTGATAAACCTGATGTTCCGGCTCGCTGATCTTTTATCTGTCTCCTTACGCTTTGAGCACTCAGGGGGGAAAGGAGATACTGTACCTTAGATCTTTTTAGTCGTCGGTACTACCCGTTCTGGAGGAGGATTTCACCAGTGCAGAAAATATCTCAAAAGCGGACATAAACTCTGTCAATAAAACGGACATTCATTGTGGCACTCTGCAATGACCATCAGATATACCTGAAAGTGTTCCGTACGAAAAAGACAGGATTGGATGACCTATAACGCAACCCCTGCCAGGTGCAGGATTATCACGATAACCACTCCCGCCAGTCCACCAATTGCAGAGACCAGGATAGTAATCCAGTCGATCGGGAGATCGGTAGATCCAAAAAGGGTCATGAAATGAAACAGATTCAAAAGAAAGAGGACAATGACACCTACGATAGCGTTGACAACCAGAGCTATAACATTTTTCAGGAGGTAATAGAGAATAACTACTACCACAATTGCGAGAATGATACCGACAAGAGAACCCAAGATATCCATGTTTATGAATACCCCCGTTTTACCTATAAATAACTTTGTTCGAAAACTGATTTTTGCACACATACAACACTTTCCTGTAGGCCACCTGCAACCAGAACAGGACTAAAAAAGACGGAGAAGAGGTTCATCAGGACTTCCCTCCGGTGGATACGGAGCGACAGGTTATTTCCCGGGTAGGGAAGATTGGAAAAGGGACTCATTTTATTTTCAAAGGGGCATAAGGGGTGTGAAGTCTTTAAAAAAGATTCCCGACATTTATCCTGCCACCACCATTACAGGAAACCCGCACACAGCAAAAAAGAGTAGATGTTTTTAATAATCTCCCATTCCCGGGGGCATGCCACCCGGGGGCATCCCCCCGCCCGGTGACGGGGATTGTGACGATGCAATCACATCATCGATACGCAGGATCATGATCGCAGCCTCGGCGGCACTGCTGATTGCCTGCGTCTTTACCCGCAGTGGTTCAACAACTCCTGCCTTGAGCATATCAGCAGGCTTGCCGGCATCCACATCCAGCCCGAAGTTCTTTTTACCTGCTTCGTGGGCTGCCCGCAACGCGACCAGCATATCGATCGGGTCAAGACCCGAGTTCTCGGCAAGGGACCGCGGGATGACTTCCATTGCGGATGCAAACGCTTCAATCGCCAGCTGGGAACGACCGATCTCCTCCGCTGCCCATCGACGCAACTGTATGGAGATCTCGACTTCCGGTGCCCCACCCCCGGCCACCATTTTCTTGTCCTTTATCACAACACTGACAACCATCAGCGCATCATGGATGGCACGCTCGAGTTCATCGACCACGTGCTCTGTCCCGCCACGGACAATGATGGAAACCGCTTTGGGGTTTTTGCATTCCGAGACAAAGATCATCTCCTCACCGGAGAGCTTCTTCTCCTCGACATGCCCGGCAGCCCCGAGATCATTTTTCGTGATTGCATCGATGCTGTTGACAATCGTTGCCCCGGTAGCACGGGAAAGGTTCTCCATATCGCTTTTTTTGACCCGACGGACGGCAAGAATACCGGCTTTTGATAAGTAATGCTGGGCCGTGTCGTCAATGCCTTTCTGGCAGAACACGACATTTGCACCACTCGCAATAACCTTGTCGGCCATCGTATGGACCATCTGCTCGTCCTCGTCAATAAATGCCTGCACCTGGTCCGGGCGGGAGATATTGATCTTTGCATTCACCTCCGTCTTTTTGAATTCGATCGCTGCGTTGAGGAGCAGAATTTTTGCTTTCTTCACCTCTTTTGGCATGGCCGGGTGAGCCCGTTCCTTGTCAATCACCATACCTTCAACGATCGCGGAATCATCAACAGAACCACCGACTTTCTTCTCGACCGTCACATGCCCGATATCCACGGTCCCGTCAGGTTCGATAATTCTCGTGATCGCACTGACCACGATATCGCAGAGCCTTTCCTTTGATACATCCGAGTTCTTGCCACTGATCGCAGTATCAGCAATCTTTTTTAACATGGCCGAATCAGTCGGTTTCACCGGTATGGCAATCCCGTTGAGTATCTCTTCTGCCTTCGTTGCCGCATGACGGTATCCTTCCGCAATGACCGTTGCATGAATTTTTTTTGCGAGCAGGCCTTCCGCGTTCTTCAGCAGTTCCCCCGCGAGAACCACCGCGGTGGTTGTTCCATCACCCACCTCGTCATCCTGGGCCTTTGCGACCTCCACCAGCATCTTTGCGGCGGGATGCCCGATGTCCATCTCCTTGAGAATGGTTGCGCCATCGTTGGTGATCACAATATCGCCGATGCTGTCAATGAGCATCTTGTCCATACCTTTAGGCCCGAGCGTCGAGCGGACTGCGTTTGCCACCGCCATTGCAGCGGCAATGTTGCCATTCTGGGCGTCCTGCCCGCGGTTCCTTGTTGTTCCTTCCCTGAGAATTATGATCTGCTGTCCGCCAAGTTGTTGTGACATATCCTTCCCCTCGTGAAATTATTCCGATTGCCTGTTAAACCGGCAAAGCCGTTCACTGTCCATATCTGGCTGTAGCGTATATTTGACAATTACGGTGCTGTACGGGTTATATCATCAGGTCATTGTCAAAATAAATACCTGCCGTATACCGGAGCGCAAGTTCCATCATCTTTCGTAACAAAGCCGGAACTACCGGG
>JAPKXT010000024.1 GCA_026394695.1 Methanoregula sp. | reverse complement strand
AAACAAAGAAATTATCAGTCACGAAGAAGTGAAGCATGCATTTGAAGAGAGTGAACGGAAATACCAGACGCTGATCGAACTAGCGCAGGAAGGAATCTGGACGTTTGATGCAGAGGGTCAAACCAGTTTTGTCAACCGGAAGATGTCAGAAATCCTTCTTTATCCTGTTGAAGAGATGAGGGGAAAATCTATCTTTTCCTGTTCTGGTGCAAACGACCGGGCATATCTCCAGGAGAAATTCAACCGGATAAAGAGCGGGAGCAACGAGCATTTTGAAATAATGTTTCTCAAAAAAGATATGACACCGGCCTATACGCGGGTGTCGGCATCTTCCCGCATCGATGAGTCGGGAGAATTTCTTTATGGCCTGTTTGTTGTTTCAGATATTTCGGAACTGAAAAAAATCGATGACGCATTCAGGGAAAGCGAACTGCACTATCGCACGATCATTGAAACCTCCCCCAACGGCATCCTTGTATATGATCTTGACGGGAGGTTAAAAATGGGAAATTTCCAGGCTGCAGCCATGCTGGGATATAAGACCCCTGTCGAATTGATTGGAAAAAATATCTTTGATTATATTACCCCCAATGATCTGGAAAATAGCAAGGCACAATTACACAAGACTATTGCACAAGGATTAACAAAAAGTTTCGAATGTAAACTAATCACTAAAGACAGCCAGGCATTCTGTGCGGAACTGAGTGTATCCACCATTCCCGACCAGCAGGGCAGACCGAGCGGTTTTGTGAGTGTCCTGTCTGATGTAACAGAACGACGCAAGGCAGAATACCTGGTCAGAAAATCAGAAGAGAAACACCGATCACTTGTTGAAGGGATAAGCCACATCATATTTACCACCGATACCAAAGGGCGGTTCACCTATGTCAGTCCTGTTATCCGGCAGGTTTTGGGATATACTCCTGCAGACCTGGTCGGCAAACATTTCTACATCCTGGTTCCCTCTGAGCAGCGGCATATCCTGGGCGAGAAATTAAAAGAAGCACAAAGCGGAAAACTCGGCCCGAACGATTTTCAGATGCTTGACAAATCCGGTACCATTCACTGGGGTCGTATCGTTGCCCAGCCCCTCATTGTGGGAGATAAAATACAGGGCATTACCGGCCTTATCGGGGATATAACCGATCTTAAACATATTGAGCATGCGCTGCAGGAGAGCGAAGAAAAACTCAACCTGGCCATTAAGGGTTCCGGGTTAGGCTTGTGGGACTTGAGGATCCAGACCGGAGAGTTCGTAATTAACGACCGGTGGGCGGATATCGTGGGATACACGCTGCAGGATCTCTCACCGATAACCCCGGACACGTGGACAAAACTGGTCCATCCCGATGACCTGCACAGATCCAATGAATTACTTCAGAAGCATTTTGCAGGAGACACCCAGGATTACGAATGTGAAGTAAGAATGGTGCATAAAGACGGTCACCTGGTCTGGGTGCTTGACCGGGGTATGGTGACTGAATGGGACAAAGACAAAAAACCCCTTCGCATGACCGGAACACGCCTCGACATATCCGAGCGAAAAAAAGCTGAAGAAGCGCTCCGTCTGGCAAACAGGAAGTTAAATCTTCTCTACAGTCTTACACGACACGACATCTTGAACAAGGTATCCATCCTTCTTGGATACATTGACCGGGCAAAAACCCTGGCAGATAATACGACACTCCTTGATTATCTTGACCGCCTTGAAAATTCTACAAAAGCGATAGGGAAATTAATTCAGTTTACCCGGGATTACAAGGATCTCGGGATTAATCCTCCCCAGTGGTTTACCGTAAAAGACCTCATGAAAGGTGCTGCATCAGGTCTTGATCTCAATGGGATCATGCTTACGGTTGATGTGGGTGAATGGGAGATCTATACAGATTCACAAATCATAAAAGTCTTTCAGAATATCTTTGAAAACTCCCGTATCCATGGAAAGAATGCAACAGAAATCAGGATTGGATGCACAAAAAAAGACCATGGATTATCTCTGAGTATCCAGGATAATGGCATTGGAATACCCGAAAATTTAAAGCGGGAAATTTTTGAGCCGACGATGCTGCAGAACCGGGGACTTGGTTTGTTCATTGCCAAAGAAATTCTTTCCATCACCGGTCTCACCATCCAGGAAAATGGCGCGGCTGGCACCGGTGCACGGCTTGAGATCGGGGTCCCAACCGGGTGTTTCAGGATGCACAAGACATTCGCGAACGGGAACAAAAAGGCAAACGGGAATATGAATCGCACGTCGTCTGGAGAGGTCAGCCTGTGATCCCACTTATCCTTGTTGATGATGATCCTGATATGCTCCACCTTATGCAACTCACCTTTATGGATAGTGGGGATTATGAGGTGATCGCGTGTCTGGATGCACGGGATGCACTGGAGATATTGAAACACCGGACCATTTCGGTAATAATTTCTGATTTCAAGATGCCGGTGATGAGTGGGGGGGAATTTGTCAGGGTCGCCAGGGACATGGGATATTCGGGCTTATTCATTATCTATTCCGGCAGAGGAAAAGATCAATTGATCAAAAAAGCCTATCATGACGGAGCGGATTTTTACATACCGAGATCCGGTAATTTCAACAAAGAGTTTGCGACCATCAGGAAGATCATCCATGATCGGACGCCGTCCGTGACGACCAGCTGATGGTTCCTGGGAGATTTGGCCCGCCCTTCTCCAAAGTGGGGATACCGGGGTACACTACTGCTTTGAGATACTTATCGTTGTAAATCCTTTATCCTCAAGGGATGCAAATGGATTATCGTCAGAAGTAATATACTTATGAGATTTCCCTCCCCTGATGGGGTCGTGGCGACGCCTCGTCGGGTCGCCACTGGGCAGGAAGATCAATACAGAACGCTTTTTAGTTCATGGATGGTTGAGATGAAGGTGTTTGACCCATCACATTGCCCCTTACTCTAAACCGGCTGAACCTCCACACATGGAGTCTTTTATTGGGGCGGCGCGGCGTTTATCACATTTTAGTGGTGTGGGGGCATCAACCTCGTTTTGTAATCCTCTCAAATACCTGCTTTACCCGTATAAAATGTAAAAAGAGGCTGATCGTTTCTATCAGGGATCTTTCCCGGTATCTCGCGGATGGTCATCACCGATGATCTCTGCTACCCTACCCACCTGACCCCCTTTC
>JAPKXT010000067.1 GCA_026394695.1 Methanoregula sp. | reverse complement strand
GCGACAGCGTTTTTTTTATCAGCCATTAAAATTCCGCCGGCTTTTCCCCTGCCGCCAACATCCACCTGGGCTTTCAGAACAATGTTCTCGCCCAGTTCATCGAGATGTGCCGGAAGTTCGTGTACGGACCTGATGAGAAATCCTGCCGGGACGGGTATCCCATACTCACGGAACACTTTTTTTGCCTCGTATTCGCGCAATTTCATGGTTGTTTAGCCCCCTGCTGCAAGTTCAATACCTTTTTTCATCGCTTTCTGGTTGAGTGCCTCGGTGCCCTTAGGCACGGAGTCAAGGATCGCTTTTTCCAGTGCCGCTTCGCTTACGACATGCGTTGAGGCGACCAGCGCCCCCAGCATCACAATATTTGCCACGATGTCACGGCCCAGGGTCTGTTTTGCTTCCCGGGTTGCCGGGATCTCGATGCACCTGCACTTCGGGCGGGAAAAAACGAGTGTTGAATCAACCAGCATCACCGCTTTTTCGTCTGCACCTGCCCCATACTTCTCAAAGCCTTCCTGGGACATGATCACATAGATATCCGGATTCGCAACCTTGGGATACAGGATCGGTGCATCATCGATAATTACCGCGCTCATTGAAGCCCCGCCTCTCGCTTCGGGTCCATAGACCTGTGTCTGGACGGCAAACTTGTTATCGTGCATCACCGCTGCTCTTCCGAGGATCACTGCTGAAAGGATGATCCCCTGCCCGCCAAATCCGGAGAACCGCACCTCGTGTCTCATGGCTTTCCTCCCATAACCGGACGGTTCCTGCGGACAAGTTCCCCGACAACAAACATATCCAGAGGAATACGCTCGCCCTGCTCAATCATCCGTTCGCGTTTCGCTTTGAGCATCGTGTGCGTGCGCAGGTAGTCCACCTGATCACTCACCTGTTTGAACTTGTTCCTGCGTCCAAACGCGGTCGGGCACTGCACCAGCGCCTCGATAAATGAAAAACCCGGAGTCTGCAAGCCGGCATGAACAGCTTTTTCAAGCTCTTTTACATGGTAGGAAGTCCAGCGTGATACATAGTTGGCCCCTGCCGCAATGGCAAGCTCACAGAGGTCAAACGGTGTTTCTGCACAACCATAGGGAGTGGTGGTGGAAAGACATCCCAGCGGTGTTGTCGGACTGCCCTGCCCCCCGGTCATGCCGTAAATCTGGTTGTTCATGCAGATCACGGTGATGTCGATGTTCCTCCGGCATCCATGGATGAAATGGTTTCCACCAATCGCCGCAAGATCACCATCACCCGTGAAGACCACAACGTTAAGATCGGGATTGGCCAGTTTCACCCCGGTTGCAAAGGCAATTGCACGCCCGTGTGTGGTATGAAGGGAGTCGGTAAGAATATAGCCGGGTGCCCGTGAAGAACAACCTATCCCGGAGACAAAGACTGTCTCCTCTTTCTTCCATGCCATCTGGTCAACCGCTGCAAGTGTGCAGTTGATAATTGTACCATTACCGCATCCGGCACAGAAGATATGCGGGAGGCGATCCTGGCGGTACCAGTCCTCAAAACTCATGATTGTGCCTCCAGTGCTGCAAACAGTTCTGCAGGAGTATGCAGATCACCGCCCAGTTTCGGGAGGGGCATGACCGGAACTTTCACATGACGCTCGATCTCACGGGCGATCTGCCCCAGGTTCATTTCAGGCACGAGGAAACGCCGGACGTTTTTGAATTTGTTCAGTGCCTGCTCGGCAAAGGGCCAGACAGTCCTGAGTCGCAGGAACCCGATGTTTTTGTCGGGATGATCATGCATCAGCTGCTGAACAGTTCGGACAGGAGCACCATATGCGATGAATACCTGTTCGGCACCCGGGTTGAGAATATCATAATCCGCAATCCCGTGCCGGGCTGATTCAATTTTTTCCACCAGCCTCATGACAAGTGTCTCATGCAGCTTGGGGTTTGTAGCACACGGGTAACCCCGTTCATCGTGGGTAAGGCCGGTTACATGGACCCCGTACCCTTTGCCAAACTGAGGGAACCCGGGCACAAGATCATTATCCGGTTTGAAGGGAAGAACACCTTTGATAAGTTCCCTGCGCGGCACATTCATGATGGAATCCGGAATTATGATCTTCTCCCGCATGTGACCGACAATCTCATCCGCCATGAGGAATACCGGCACCCGGTACTTGTCCGCGAGATTGAATGCTTTGGCAGTGAGATCGTACATTTCCTGAACGCTCGCGGGGCACAACGCAATTACCGAGTAGTCCCCGTGAGAGCCAAACCGGCACTGCATCATATCCCCCTGGGCCCCCATGGTTGGCTGGCCGGTAGAAGGACCGCCCCGTTGAACGTTCACGATAACACAGGGCGTTTCGGTCATGGCCGCGTACCCTATGTTCTCCATCATCAGGGAAAAACCGGGACCACTGGTCGCCGTCATTGCCCGTGCACCGGTCCACGATGCACCGATTACCGACGCTATCCCGGCGATCTCATCTTCCATCTGGATAAAAACACCATTTCTTTTCGGGAGTTTTACTGCCATATGTTCGGCTACTTCCGTCGATGGTGTAATCGGGTATCCACCGAAAAAACGGCAGCCTGCAGCAAGTGCCCCCTCAGCACAGGCAGTGTTGCCCTGCCAGAATTCAGTTCGCGTCAATATTCAATCGCCACCTTCTTTGGTTCGTATGGCTGTTCTTCTACCCATTTGATTGCCTGGTCAGGACAGGTGAGCTGGCAGACACCACAGAGCGTGCGACC
>JAPKXT010000205.1 GCA_026394695.1 Methanoregula sp. | reverse complement strand
TGGCGATTTACGATGTTCTCGGTGATGTTGTCTGCGGGGGGTTTTCAATGCCCATCCGCGAAGGATTCGCAAAAGAGATCTACCTCATCTGTTCCGGCGGGTTCATGAGTATTTATGCGGCAAACAACATCGCCCGGGCAGTACAGCGCCTGGCAAAGCGGGGGGACACCGGGCTTGCCGGGATCATCTGCAACAGCAACGGCGATGAAGCGTTAGAGCGTGCCATCATTCCGGAATTTGCAAAAAAGCTGGGGACATCATTTGTCCAGGTCGTTCCCAGGAGTCCCGTGATCCAGGAGTGCGAGCTGGAAGGCAGGGCCGTAGTGGAGCACTCTCCCGGTTCGAAGGAAGCGGAGATCTTCAGGAATCTTGCTAAAGCGATCATGGAAAACGATTTGCGGGTGATCCCGACACCGGTTAACGACCTCGCTGAGCTTGAGAAGATGTACCGGCAGCATCTTGTGAAGAGATGATGCGTTCAGATGCGGCCGGGCACAGACTTTGCTTTTCCCGCTCACGTACCTTGTCGACATGTTTCATGCGTCGAATTGAAATGAAGCCTGCTGCGTGAAGGAACGTCTCCGACTGGATACCTGAATGATACCGGAGTAAGGCCCTGAAAACGGGCGAAATGTGAGAGAAAATGAAGCTCTTCTTTTTCATGAGAACTCAGGGAAACATTGAAACCTCCCTCCGGTTGATTACTCATTCAGGGTTGCGTACATGAAATATGCCGATATCGACAGGATTTACCAGAAAATACCGCTGGATAAGATCCCCTGGAACAGTGAGACCCCACCGGATGCGCTTGTTGAGCTTGTACAGGACGGGAAAGTCCGGCCCTGCAGGACCATTGATCTCGGGTGCGGTGCAGGCAACTATGCAATATACCTGGCAGGTCTCGGGTTTGATGTGACCGGTGTCGACAGTTCTCCCACGGCAATAAAAATTGCAACCGAACGTGCAGAAAAACGGGGAGTCCGGTGCAGGTTTATTGTCGCTGATCTCCTCGGCGACCTGCAGGAAGTAACCGGCACGTTTGACTTTGCCTATGACTGGGAACTTCTGCATCATATATTCCCGGAAGACCGGGAGTCCTATATCAAAAATGTGCATAAAATCCTCAAGCCCGAAGCAATGTACTTTTCCGTTTGTTTCAGTGAGAAAGATCCTCAGTTTGGCGGAAGCGGGAAATACCGGAAGACCCAGATCGGGACAACGCTCTATTTCTCATCAGAATCCGAGCTGCGGGAACTCACATCCCCGTATTTCACCATCCGGGAGTTAAAAACCATTAAAGTTCCCGGCAAGTATGGATCGCATTGCGCAGTCTGCCTGCTGGCTGAACGATGCTGAATTCTTTTGATGCGGTGAGTTTTAGATGGTCTCAATTTCCGGTAGGGAAAAAATGATTTTTTTCTGTCAACGTATCCGGCTGCCTATCGGTTCAACCGCTTCTCGTGGTTGGGGAATGCTACCTGTGGCCTCCGGATAATAAACGAGGAGTCCAGGTTTTTTACCATCCTTTCGGCCATTTTTGCAGGAATTCCCAGAGCCATCATGCCCGCAGGAAGGGAATGGTTCTGCGTCGGGTCCTGCGGTCCCATGAACGCGGTTTCTGTCGGAGTATTTTCAGCAAGGCCCGCCGGGAATGTGATATAGGTCGAACAGGCAGATCCCCAAGGTACGATGACGGGTGAGAACGGGTCGTCCCGATCAAAGTGAATGAGCGCTGCCATATTCCGGATCTGCTCGCCCGTGCCAAAGCAGCACAGGGATCTGATGGCGGGCCCGGGATCCGGAAGGGTCTCGCATGCCTGCACGACAAGATATTTTCCCGGCGGGCGGATCGGTCCCGCGGCCACCGTGCAGCGTTCGACAAGCTCCGGGCTGGCCTTCAAGTATTCCGCAGCCCCGCCGCGAACGTCTTTCCTGCCGGTCGATACAAAATACCTGATCTCATCAGGCACCGGAATATACCCCACATGGTAGAGCCCGCCGGGACAGCAGCCCTCCCCGGTATCAGCACTGACATAGATCGCTGACACCTCATTTCCTGTCGCCATTCGGAACAGGGAAACAGCAAAACACCGGTTCACCTCGGCCAGTCGGGGAATGCCCGATGGCAGGACTTCTGATCCGTACACTGCGAGAGGGCGTGTTGAAAGCCTGAATGCTGACTTCAGCCTCGCCCCGATTTCCTTAAAATGCATTTCAGTCATGATCACCCTCCATCACTGCTCTTTTGTGCAAGTCCTTTCCAGATCGGGCCGTCGAACACACCGTCTTGTGCCTCCTCCTCCATCTCCTCAAAGAGTGAAAATGGCACGGCAAACGTGAACATATTCCCCGGCAGGGTCTTGCCCACATTTGCCCGTGCTGCGAGGTCCGTGTACCCGAGCACAGCCCGCGGGTGCTCAGATTTTGCCTCATCGTACACGAATGCCCCGATCTGCTGGCAGGCGGCCATAGGCGGGACCCTCACGGGATCGGTACCCTCGCGGATGGCCCCGACCAGCGTGACGAGCCCGGTGATCTGCAGCGGGTCTGCAACAAACACAACAACGACCGGGCGTTCACCGGGCTTCACTTTGCTTAAGGGCGTGAAGATCACGTACTTCTCGGCAATATCCGTGATCGGCAGGTCCGCGGTCATGAACCGCTTTGCCTTTTCCGTATTCCTGTGAAGGCGTTCACCCTGCATGAACTTGGCACGCTCCCGTTCGGGAATATGCTGCACGGTCGCACAATAGGCCTCCGGGTTCTTGCTGCTCTCCGCGCCTTTAACAAAGAATGCTGACATGAATTCGATGCCGGCACCACCGAATGCGTCGTAGTATCCATTGCCAAAACCAAGTCCTGCACGGGCACCCGGGCAGCCATAGCTCTCCCGGTCAAACACGGCGGTCTTTTGCTTCATTGCAACCTGTGCAAAGAACGGCATGATACATGACTGCCCATGTGGTTTTATCTGCAGTGCTCCTTCGGGTTTTGTATTGCTCCAGAGAATTGCAACGGGTTCATGATCAAGCCGGAGTTTTTCTGCGGTTATACTCTTCATATCCGTTCACCGGTTCATTTCATCCAGCCCATCTGGACATACCAGTCATATTCGTGGGCGAACCGCTCCTTGTTGAATTTCACCAGCTGGCAGAAGTACTCCCTTCTCTGCTGGTGAATCTTGTCCTGTTCGGGGTATTTTATTTTGCCCTTGATCGACTTTGCAAGTTTCTTCCCCAAGTCCTCTGCCTGCTTCTCCGCTTTTCCGAGGGCCGATGGATCCATCCCAACGGAAGCCCCGACGCCGCCGACGACAGTGGCGCCGAGGGTGGTGAGGATGCGGTTCATGTAATCCATGACTTCTGTTGAGTTGCTGCCGCCTGCCGTACAGACAGAACACCCGTACTTGTCAAAAAACATCTGGCAGTGGATGGCATCCGCCATACGGTCAAAAACCGCTTTCATGGCCGCCGGCACTGAGTCAATATAATTGGGGGCTCCAAGTACTATTCCATCTGCATTCATCATCCTTTCAAAGAGGTCCGGGAAATCATCGATTAAGGTGCACTCCCCTTTTGCATAGCAGGTACCGCAGGCAGTGCAGTACTCGATATGCATTTTATAGATGTCCACGAGTTCCGTCTCCGCACCCTCTTTTTGTGCGCCCTCGAGAACACCATTGACGAGTCTGAGGGTGTTGCTTTCCTTTCCTTTGGGACTGGCGATCAATCCGATAATTTTCATTACCATCACTTCCTCTGGATGTGAGTCTGACAATGGAAGAGATAAGAGTTTTGATGATTCTGTTCAGGCACGTAGTGTCCGGTTGCACAATGAAGGTGCAGGATTGATCACAAAACTGTTGCTCAGCGCACAACAAAAACCAGTGCAAATATCCAATATTGCCGCATCCAGGCAACACACAGACACATGAGATCGGGAAACAGAACGCGAACAGGAGGTGGTGGAGCCGGAATAACCTACTTTTTTAATCCTATTCCGGCAAAATACGGCAGATATTCTCTTAGAAAATACCCCAGACAGGGTAATTATCCTGCGAGAAACCGATGGGGACGGAAAATATACTCCTGAATTTTGCGTTTCGATCCAGGACACCGGGAAAAGATAGTTATAAAGAAGTCTGTACTTCGATCACGGCCTTTTCTTTGCCCAAAGACAAGCCAAGGAATATACTTACAAAACCGGCAGCTATGGCATATATGCCGAGCACCATCACCAGTGCGTATGTACCAAATACAGGAGTTATGACCAGGATAATAGCAAACAGGACCCCAATTATTCCCGATACTGCAAGCAGGATCCGGTGGTGCATTTTCTTATGGGAGACAGCGAGCCCAAGGTCAGTAACTCCTGTGATTAATGCCCAGGCAGCAATGAAGATCGTTATTGCCATCGCGACGATCAAGGGTGTCACAAGCGCAAAGATACCCACAAGGATACTCAAAACACCGGTCGGTACCAGCAACCATGGGGGGAGTTCGGTTTTTTCCGATGACAGCCCGATCCCGGCAGTAAGAATACCGGATATGATCGCAAAAAATCCAAAAACATACACAAGAAAATCCAGGACAAAACCGGTTGCCACGAGTGCAAGGACACCAAAAATGACCGCAACCAGACCTCTCAGGGCAAGAGATTTTCTATCAACGATACTATAGAGATGATCCATACCTTATCAGCTATGCCAATTGGCACTGACAGTATTAAATTTTGGTAATTGTTCACCATCTGCCTCCAAAAAAACAATAGAACAAGGGCTCTGTAGAGAACCTGATTTTGTTCATCTTTTCGTTGACGTAAAAAATACGAAGGTGACCCCTTCTGCAATCTGGTTAACCTTATGAGAGGTAATTGCAATGTGGGGGGAGGCCCAAGCGGCGGGGGCGGAGGTGAAACCAAAAGCCCCAAAGAGCGTTATGATTTAATATTTCTGAGCATTTCTCCAGAGCCAGAACACGATGTTGTCAAGACTGCTTCTCGTTCTTGGTCATTAAAAAAAAACATGCCGGTATACCAGATTTATACCGGGCAGTTTGAAAAAATTATTACAGCGATATTTACCATGTCATCAAAAATCCCGCTGCAACAGAACGCAAAATCAATAAACATAATACTTTAAAGTAGCCTAATGGCGTTCAATGAAAAGACATTCCATTCATTCATTCATTTCCTGGATAATTCTGGCCGGATTAATCATTTTTTTTACAAGCTGCTGTGGATGTCTTGAGTATTCATCACCACCCGAAGGAGCCCCACAACCAACTAGTACACTACGTGAAATGCCAGCCCAAACACCCGGTATGACACCGGCAGCGACACCACAAATATCGCCTTTCCCGTCTGAAACATCCACGGGGACTTCAACCAAGAGCACAGGCACCCTTACGATCTGGTCGTCACCACCAGCATGTTCTGTGTATATCGACGGGGCTTATATCGGAGATACTCCCCCCGTACGGGAAAGTTTCACAAAACCAATAAAGAGCGGGCCCCACACCGTTAAAATCACAAAAATCGGATATGAGGATTACCTGCAAAATGTGTATATTTCCGTCGGAAAATCCGAGATTGTTACTGCTGATCTCTTAGAAAAAACTTTTCCCTATTACACACTTAATCCCACTTCAACAGTTACTGAATCATTTTCCTGAGTATACAAGCTCCATGTTTTGTCGCAGGGAGACGGTGCCTGGGAATTTTCCTATAATACAGAGAAGACACAAAAAACCCCGTGCCCATCTGTTTGACGGTATTGTCATTTCCCCATCTTGCATCCCCGGTGAATGAGGTCGTTTGATTGTATCCAGATGACCCGTGCCCCGGCTCGTGCAGTTATATCCTTTATATCAACAATTGACCTTGTGCTACTGGTTGGCTCAGTCATCAGCAATCAATCCTGAATGAATCCTACTGGATTTTTTTGCCATTTTTCAAAATTACATCGAAGAAATCTTTTCTCCAAGCCCCGTGAATGGAACGGCATTTGAGGCTGTAACCTATAAATACCGTTTAACATCAAATGCAGTGTTGATTGACTATGGAGATCGTACCGGGAATTCACCAGATCGACGGGATAAATGGTAACTGTTACGTCATTGCCAGGGAAAGGTTAATTCTCATCGATACCGGGCTACCCCGCAGTGGTAAAAAGATTCTGACCTATATCAAGGATACGCTCAAACGCAATCCTTCGGAACTATCTACAATCATCCTGACGCACTATCATCTTGACCACACCGGCAATGTTCTCGAACTAAAAAACCTCAGTGGTGCACAGGTGGCTGTCCATGAAGCGGACGCAGATTTTGTAGCGGGAAAAAAAACCCAACCCCTGCCAAAAGGCGGGCGTGGTTTCCTGTACAGGCTCCTGGGTATATTTTTTAAGGCCGGTTTCACAGAACCTGACATCAGGCTCAAAAACGGCGATACTATCGCCGGGCTCACCTGTATACACGCACCCGGCCATACACCGGGCAGCATCTGCCTTCTGGACCCGGTATCAAAAGTCCTTTTTGTTGGTGACCTCCTGAGATATGACGGCGTAACTCTATCAGGTCCTTCGCCACAGTTTACCCCGGATATGGGTGAAGCAGAGCGATCGATACGCATGATTGCAACTCTCGATTTTGATGTTCTCCTCTCCGGTCATGGCGTACCACTCAAATCCGGGGCAGCAGAAAAAGTACGTGCTTTTGCAAAAACAATATCCTGAACCTGGTGAGGGAAGATCACAGAGAGATGGGAGATGGAAAAATTGTCCTTCCCCGTCTTCTCCGTTTTTTTATTCGTTACATCCCCTTCATCATGTTCCGTTTCTGGATGACCCGTGCAGCAAGAATAAACCCGGCAGAGACAGCGATGAGCACACTGCAGTCAACAAACGGTGAAAATGCTGATGTCCCGGACATCGCCGCATTGAACAGGTCGACCAGGTAGGTAAGGGGCGAACAGTACGCGAGAGCGAGTCCCCAACCCTGCATCTGCTGGAGGGGGACGAAGATCCCGGAGATAAAGATGAGCGGGAACCGAACAAGGTTTGAAAATATCATCACATTGGGCGGGCTGTCGGATGCCGGCGAGGCGAGCAGGACACCCAGTGCAGCACAGGAGAGCGTGCCAAGAATGAACGCAAGGACAAACAATCCCGGGTTCGTGACGGCAACCGGAACGAAAAAAACACTCGCTATCCATACGAGCAGGGAGATACCAATCCCGAAGATCGCACCTGCGGCAACATCTCCAAGAATAATACTGTCCTGTGTCACCGGGTACGAGAGGAGCCGTTCATAGGTCTTCTCCCGTTTTTCCCAGGGAGTGATAAGCGGGCCAACCGACGACGCTGTGAAAAACAGCATCATCGCAAGAAACGCCGGGAAGAATGTAGTCAGGTCGAGGTGGCGGCCGACAAAGAACGCAAAGAACATGAAGAGCGGGAACAGGAGCCCGAACATCAGGACGGGCGGCTTGGTATAATACAGCCTCATGTTCTTCCCGGTAACGACGAAGATGCCGCGAAGGAACAGCGGGACTTCCATCATGCACGCTCCGTCAGGTGTACAAATGCCTCTTCAAGGCTCGGACCCGATGTTGTGAGGGACATAATGCCAATGGACTCGCGTTCAGCACGCCCGACAAGGTATTTCAGGACCCGGTCCGGGTTGTCCGTATACAGCCGCCACTTGTCACCGTACGGTTCTGCCCGCAGGATCCCTTCTGCCGCGAACAGGTCACGGGTTACCGTCCGGTCAAAGGAAACTTCGACCGATTGGGTGGTATCGAACATCTTTTTGAGCCGTTCGGGACTGTCCTGTGCAACGACTTTTCCCTTGTTAATAATACAGACGGTCTGGCACAGGGTATTTGCCTCTTCGATGTTGTGAGTAGTAAGGAAGATCGTGCTGCCCTGTTCGTTCATGCGACGGATCGTATCGATCACGAGCCTTCGGCTCTGCACGTCAAGGCCGCTGGTCGGTTCATCGAGGAACAGGACGCGGGGACGGTGGATGATGGCACACGCGATACTCACCCGCTGCTTCATCCCTTTCGAGAATGTCCGGACCGGGTTGCGTCTTTTTTCGTTCAACCCCATCTGCGACAGGATCTCATCGATCCTCTCCTCCCTTAGTGCCCGGGGCATGCCATACATCTGTCCGCTCAGGTGGAGGTTCTGCTCCGCGGACAGGTCGCCGTAGACCGTGCTGCTCTCCGGGATGACGCCCATCTGCATCTTGGCGTCGAGCGGGTGACGGTGGATATCAATCCCGGTGATACGGACGTCCCCGGCATCCGGCGAAAGAACACCAGTGAGCAGCCGGATCGTAGTGGTCTTCCCGGCCCCGTTGGGACCGAGGAACCCGAAGGTCTCTCCTTCACGTACCGTAAGGCTGACGTCGTTTACAGCGGTAACGGCACCAAATCTTTTAACCAGGTGTTTTGCCTCTATGGCGTTCATGATCCGTTCACGGTCTTAAGACCGGTAATCTTCTTATCAATAATTACAATCCCCTCCTCAAGGATTTTTTTATGTTCTTCCCATCTCCTGATCTCATCACCAGCAGGGAGCGTGACCGGGCAGCCCCATACACAATCGCACCGGGTGTTCACCTGCGATACCTGCTTTCCTTCAGATACGTGACACATACCTCTTTCCTCCTTGCCGTTTTTCCGGTAAAGTTACTATCGATTGGATAGTATTAATAGTGTCAAGTTTATAGTTTTGAAGTGACTATGGAAAACGATAGCAATCACATCTGCCTCTGCCCCCTTGAAGGAATCATCAATATCATTGCAAAAAAATGGGCCATCCTGATCATCAGCATCATCGGCCACCATGAGAAGATACGGTTCAATGATATTATGCAGAGGCTTGACGGCATCAGTCCCAAGACCCTTTCAGATGTGCTAAAAGATCTCAGGAAAGAAAACCTGGTCCACCGCGAATCATTCCCGGAGATCCCACCAAGAGTTGAATATTCCCTGACCAATGACGGAAAACAGCTCTGTGATGCGGTGCTTCCCCTGATCCAGTGGGCAGAAAAACGGGATACCATCGATAAGCACAGGTGCAGGGGGTCCTGCCATGATGACACCATATCTTCAAAAAAGCCAGGAAAATCCGGGCGGCATTAACTGGTGCCGTAGATTTCCCGGAACCGGACGGGGCTGATCTCCGTAACCAGCACTATCAGGAAATGTCTGATATTTTTTTTTAGCATCAACTTTTCAACGGAGTGACTCCATCGTGATCCGGAACACCGCCATAATTCCGGTAAATTTTAAAAAAAGATCAGGTCCATTGTCAGTAACTGAAAGCATATAACGTGAACTATCTGATAGCTTAGAATGCCACCATTTATGTATCATGCACATCCATTCGCAGGGCTGGCCCTGATGTTCTTCGTCTGGGTAGTACAACTGCTCATCGCGTATCTCATCTACAGGGACGCAAAAGAACAGAAAATGCTTGCACCGGTCTGGGTCATTCTTGCGATCCTGCCCGTGTTCGGGTATTTTGTTGACGTGCTCTACCTGTTAATCCGGGAGGTCCGGCTTCAGAGGACCGATAAGCCCCCGGTAACCTTAGAACAGGAAAGAACCCCGTAAAGTTCATTATACA
The DNA here is from genome assembly GCA_026394695.1 of Methanoregula sp. Lineage (GTDB taxonomy): Archaea > Halobacteriota > Methanomicrobia > Methanomicrobiales > Methanospirillaceae > Methanoregula. The sequence continues at coordinate 3,492 of JAPKXT010000205.1, read as the reverse complement.
AAATTCTGAATTGTCAACAATCGGATTGCGGTAAGCAGGATAAAAAACCATACCAGTCTTTTTTATAAAAAATTGGTTCAATGGAGGACACCGGATGCTGCTTTCCGGTTCATTCCTTCTCCTTCACGATAATATTGAATGTTGTTCCCGCCGTCAGGTCAAGTTCGATCGTCCCGTTTAGCTGTTCCACCAGGCTCACCACCAACCGGTGTCCAAGTGATTGTCTATTATTCTTCCAGTCAAGGTCTTCCGGTATCCCGATTCCCGTGTCCTTTAACAAGAGCACAAGGGTATCGGCTTCGCGGCGTCCTGCAATGGTGATCTCCCCGGAAGTACCTTTGGGAAACGCGTGCTTTATTGAGTTTGAAAGGAGTTCGTTGATGATCAGGCTGATAGGAATTGCAGAGTCTATGGTAATCTGCAGGTCTTTCATTTCGACGGTTAACCGGATAAGATGAGGATCAACTTTATAGAACTGGAAAAGGTGCCTTCCCATAAATCTGACGATTTCAGAGAGGTTGATCCGGGAGATATCATCGGCAAGGCACATCCTCTCGTGGACATGTGACATTGCCATGATGCGGTTCTGGAACTCCTCCATGATATTCCGGAGATCGGGGTCTTTGATATTCCGGGACTGGAGTTTGATGAGACTTAAAATTATCTGGAGGTTGTTTTTTACCCGGTGGTGGACTTCCCGGAGGAGGACTACTTTCTCCTCAAGAGAGGCATTAATCTGCTCTGTACGTTCCCTGACCCGCTGTTCAAGTTCCGCATTAAATTTTATGAGCGCCTCCTCCGCTCGTTTGCGATCACTGATATCCCTGATCGATTCGATTGCTCCTGAAATATTCCCATTCGTGTCAAAGAGTGGGGAGGCGATGAACCAGAGGTAGGCACCCTTTCCGCCATAGAGACGCTGGATATAAATTTCAGAGATAAATTTATCACCGGTTTTCTGGATGGCCGGATACTTCTTCGAGATCTCCTCAAAATCCCCAAAAACCAGATCAATCATAATCGGACGTCTTTCGCCGTAAAATGGGATGCCGTATTCATAGTCCCCCTTGCCAATCATATCGACCGCGGCGACACCGGTCATCTCTTCAATCGCCCGGTTCCATGCGATAATTTTTCCTTCCCGATCGATGGCAAGCGTCGCATCGGGTATGAAACTGATAATATCAGCAAGACGGCGTTCTGAATCCTGTACGGCTTTTTCTGCTTGTTTTTGATCAGTGATATCTCTTCCAACAGTCTGGTATTCAACCACATGACCATTCTTATCAAAGATCGCACGATCACTCCAGCGCTGCCATCGGATCTCCCCGGAGGGCATAATGATGCGATGATCGATTGACGCAACCGGATTCTTTGGAGTCAGAGCTTTGATATGTTCCTTCATCTTTTTCGCATCATCCGGGGGAATAATCACAGAGTGATGCTTCCCGATGCATTCATTCTTATTCAATCCGAAATACCGGCAGTATGCATCATTGACAAACGTAAGCGTTCCATCCGGGGTAAACCGGCAGACGAATTCTGTCTGGTCCTCGACAACGTTCCGGTACCGTTCCTCGCTCGTGAGGAGTGCTTGTTCTGCTTGTTTGCGGGCGGTGATGTCCCTGACAGTAGCCTGAATGTACCAGACATCACCAAGCAGCAGGCGGTTGAGGCTCACTTCAGCTTCGAAAGGGGTGCGGTCGTGATGGAGATGGACCCATTCGAAAACCTGGGGCTCTCCGGACAAGGCAGCATCAATCTTTTCCTGTGCTTTTTCCGAAGAAAACCGCCCGTCCGGCTGGCGCTCCGGTGAAAATTCTACCGGGGAATGCCCGATAATCTGCTCGCGTGAACAGCGGAAGACAACCAGCGTGCTGCGGTTGCAGTCTATAAACACCCTGCTGTCCATCATGGAAATGGCATCATTTGCATTCTCAAAAAGGGTCTTGTACTTCTCCTCGCTCACCTGAAGTGCTTCATCTGCCCCCTCCAACAAGGAACGTGTGGGACATGAAGTATCCCGTCTTTCGTTTCCGGCACTTTTTTCTGTTTTCATGCAATCAGTGATCTCAGCCGTTTGATCATCTACATACCCCTCTTGGGATCTGATCCAACCACCGCAATCGAATCCCCGATCGTTCGAAATACCCCCACCGGGCTCCGACACACGACAGCTGCTCTGAATCTGGAATACATTCTCATCGATGTTCCCTATGTTAAGGCTTCTCTTTAGAGAAGAGAAGGAGGAGATGGCATGCGGATGGTGAATGCAAAGATGGGTTATGACCAACGCATGGGATCTTCAACTTTTGTGCAAAGGATATTTTGACCACTTATCCTCATAAAAATACCCACTAAACAGGGTGTAGTATTGTAAAAAAATACACAGGTGTCCTGTAAGCATCCGTTACTTTTTGTTCTGTGCCAGAAGGCTGTAGATATACCCTGCAACCAGTGGGCTGACCACCGCTCCGAAAAAGACGATGGCAACAGTATACGAGACATTCTTCCTGATGATCACATCTTCAATAATAATGATGACCGCCACTGCTATGCCAAGGAGGACGGCAAGATATTTTGCAAGCTCCATCGGTTGTCCGGGTTTTACCCGCATAAAAAATACCAGGTGCAGGAGGATGATGGCCAGCAGGTACGTGAACGGGCGCAGGTCCTGGGAAATGAAATAGTGCTGTACTTCGGTAAAAGCATAGCCGATGACAAGAAGGAGTGCCAGCAGTGCATAATTTTGTCGGGTCAAAGGATAGCATTTCATAAAAATCCCATGCTATTTTTTAAAATCAGGGATATTTGAGGGTTATGATAAGGCTGACTTGCAATCATTGAACTCTCCTCCCCGCACAATCACCCTGGGCACAGATCCAATTTCCTGCACTACGGAGTCACCCCCGCTTCGGGCATAGCAGGATGCAGAAGGAGTTGAGTACGAGTGCTCTGTCGCCCCCCCATGGTGCCTCCATGAACAAAAGACAGGGAAGGGAGGATGCGAAAGATACACTACTCGAGGTTAAAAAAAGAGAATGAATATCGGTTGAGTTCCTCAATTTTTTTCAGATATCGTCCTCATCCTCCCATTGATAGTGTTCAATGTCCGGGTCAAACTGGTCCGTGTCTGTATAAATGTCCATGATATCATCGAATTTTTCAGGTTCAAAATCTGGGTTCATTGAACCCGGTCTATCAGGGTTTGGGCTTATTGAACCCGAACGTACAGAGTTTCGTCTACCGCGCTCCAGATAGTTTCGGCCGCTTTTTCCCATAGGGTTCTCACAACCATTCATACTTTTTTTTTAAGAAATAAAAGTCAATATTTTTTCATAGATAAAAAAGTTTTAGCCCCCTCCAAAATATTGGATGAAAACAAGTTAGAACTGCGCGCTTTTAGTGAATTCCTCAATATAATGTCTTTTGATAGTAAAAGTACATTAGAATATTGCATAAAATTAAGAAACGACTGATAATTGACCGTAA
>JAPKXT010000027.1 GCA_026394695.1 Methanoregula sp. | reverse complement strand
ATTTTTTTAATGCTATCTCTTTTTATGTTCAATTTTTTTCTGAGCCGGAGCCCGTTTTCTGCTTGTCTTTACTTCTTTATCTGATTTGGTCCAGCCCCGGGGATACGTGCCCGGGGGTAGGAAAACGGTTGTTGGGGCGATGACGAGACCGGTTTCTCCGGGTTTGAACGAACCGGACGGGACAAGTGCCCTGCCAAGACAGATGAACTCTTTTCTCTGCGAGAGGACAGCAATGGTCTGGTCCTTTTTGAACTCATCACAACTGATCACACCGACTCCTGCAAGCACCGCGCCGCGGCAGATGGCATCAATCGCCGTATCACGGATGACAACTGTAGGGAGATCAGGCACTGCTGCATCCACCGATAGGATCATGGATGAGACTGCTGTATAATCACCAGTTTTTGCGGCAATACATGCATCCTGCACATCGTGAAGTGTATACATCTCCTTTTCACTGAATGCGCCAGAACGCGTACGGCGTAGTTCTACCATATGTGCACCGACACCCAGTGCAAGTCCCATGTGATGGCAGAGTGAGCGGATATAGGTGCCGGCATCGCATTTGATGCGGAACAGGACGAGGCGCCCTTCAATATCGAGAATATCAAGTTTCTGGATAGTACGGATTCGGAGAACGCGTTTTACCGCACTCTTTCGGGGTGGGCGCTGGTAAAGTCTGCCGGTAAATTCCTCACCAATCTGTTCGATTCGTGTATTGTCCACATCACCGTGAAGCCGCATCAGGCAGACATATTCCTTGTCATGCTGGAGGAGGAGCGGGGCGAGGCGCACCGCATTGCCGAGCATGATGAGGAGCACACCGGAAACCTGCGGATCGAGTGTTCCTGCATGCCCAACCTGGCAGCCGAGCATCTTCCCAACCCACGCCGCTACCTGGTGGCTGGAAGGTCCTCTTGGTTTGTCAATAACGATGATCCCGGCATGGTTCCACAAATGAGTTGGCTCTGACTTGTCAGCATCTCCAGTCATCCTATACACTTCCCTGTCTGGTGAGATAGTCGTTCAGTGCTATCATCGATCCTTCAAGTGAACCATCGCCAACTACCGCAGGAGTCACTCCTGCCACCCGCATTGCCGCTGCGGTGATGTCACCAATTGCCATCACCAGCAGGTCCGGTTTCCGTGTCCAAACTGCCTTTGTAAAAGACATGACACTCGTGAAAAGGATTGCATTCGCATTGTCGAGAATTAGGGATTCCCCCGTAGGTTCCAGCCCGTAACACCGGAATTCGTGGGGGATTCCTCTCGCACCAGTTATGGCATCTATCAGTTCAGGGTTTGGAACATCGGCCCGCGGGATGCCAATATGTTTTCCCTTGATCCAGTCTCCCAGATAGGGCACAAAATCCCGCGAATAGAAACTGGTCAGTGTTTCACAAGTGATCTCATATTGCCTGAGCTCTTTTGCAGTTTGCGGTCCGATGGCGATCACGCGGGGGAACCTGTGCAGCAACGGGGCTATGATCTTTGCCGGTAAGGCGCTTGTGAAGAAGAGGCAATCGAATTCGTTGTGATCCACAGCTTCGATAAAGTGTGCAATTTCATTCTTTTTAATTTTTGAGCACAGCGGGTGGACACTATAGCAGGTATGACCGAACAATGCGCAGCGTTCGGCGTCGTTCTTTTCTTTTCCCAAAAGCCGGGTGACTGCGATTTTCATTACGGATTCATCACCTTATTATGATATGATGATATGCATTTCGGTGAATTTATGTGCATTCTCCCACATCTCTTGTGAATGATAGAGATCCTGCTTGGAACACTAATCGGGGTAATGCTTGGCACCCTGAGCGGGATCATCCCCGGTGTGCACGCAAACACCCTTGCAGGAGTTCTTTTAAGTCTCCAGGTAATGCTTCTGTCTCTTTTTGGGCCTCTCGCCCTTGCCGGTGCAATGTTTGCGGCCCTCATCACCCACACATTTGTGGATTCCGTTCCAAGTACATTCTTGGGTATCCCGGATGCCGATACATCACTTGCGGTACTCCCTGCGCATGCTCTCTGTCTTGAAGGAAATGGTGAGGAAGCCGTAAGGATTGCGGCACTCGGCAGTGCCTGTGCAATGGTTCTATCCGTGCCACTGTCGGTGCTCTGTTTTTTCCTGCTCCCTGCTCTCCAGCCATACTTCGACTGGTGGATTGGCATTCTTTTAATTGCGACGATAGGATACATGATTGTTACGAGTGAATGCCCCGGCTGGGCGCTTGCAATATTCTCAGTATCCGGCGTTCTTGGAATATTTTCATTGTATTATGCATTTCTCGGGTGGCATACCCTTGCCGGAAGCAGTGCGATCCTTATGCCGCTTCTTACCGGACTTTTTGGGGTTTCCGTTCTCCTCACCGCATCCCAGGGTGCCCTTCCGGAACAGCATTTCAGGGGTATCAGGATGGAAGATAAGACCGTGCTGAAATGTTCAGCGCTGGGTACTGTTGCCGGAATCTCGGTCGGCTGGCTTCCGGGACTCTCCACGGCGTCTGCAAATGGAGTACTTGCTTCAATTATCGGATATGATAAGGATCGCAGGGCATATATCCTTGCGACGAGTGCGGCAAATACGGCAAACGCTTTCATCGGGCTTGCCGCACTATTTGCATTGTCACGGATGCGCAACGGGGTAATGGTAGCACTTTCTGAACTCCCGTTGCCAACAATGAGTGAACTGACCGTGATTGGTGTTCTCGCCGCCTGCGCTGCCTACGTTATTACGATAGTGCTGTCCCGTTCTGCCAGCAGGTTTAACGGGGTTGACGGAAGATTGCTGAACCGTGCGGTTATTGCATTTATTGTATTTCTCTGCATCGTTCTTACCGGTCCGTTCGGCGCGGGTATTCTTATCCTTGCAACCGCGCTTGGGCTCGTGCCGCACTTTGTAAATGTCCCGAGGGTTTACTGCATGGGGGCGATCATGGTTCCCGTGATGCTTTACTCCTTTGGTATTGCATGGATTTGATCATTTATGCGTACCGCCCCTCCTTGTGATCTATGGTTTTATACGGGCACGACCCCTAATTTTCTGCAATGCAGTCCTACTGGTTTGGCGATGTTGATAATGAACGATGTTCACCGTTCGATGGAGATGTGAACTCATATGTCGATCGTATCCGATCGATCTCTGCCAGTATGGACGCCTTTATCCCACTCGATTGGAAGCAGTCTGTTCTTTGCGGGGCCTGTCGCGATCGTGCGGATTATATCGCCAGACTGCAGGCAGTTTGTATTGCTGCTGCCGAGCGTTCGATACGGGAGCAATATTCCGGGAAGGATGCAGAACTGCTCCAGATGGTAAGGACGCTGGACGAGGTTGATACGGTTATCAACCTGCTATCTGAACGCCTGGCGGATTGGTATATAACCCGGCACCCCATGTTCTCGCGTAAGTACCGCAGGACCCCGGCACACGTCCTTGTGAAGACCGTGCGCGAGAAGAGCAAAGGGGCGCTTGGCCGGGTTGCAGGAGAGATCGAACACCTTTCTGATACCCGGACTGCACTTGCAAAAGAGGTTACGGCACGTGCAAACGACGTAATGCCCAACACCAGTGCGCTGATCGGAGGACTTGTGGCTGCCCGGCTCCTGTCACATGCGGGTGGGCTGCTTGAGCTTTCCCGGCTTCCGGCAAGTGCTATCCAGGTAATAGGTGCCCGGACAGCACTTTTCGCGCATGTAAAAACCAAAAGCCCTCCCCCTAAACACGGGATCATCTTCCAGCACCGGCGGGTACACAACGCTCCAAAGGAAGTCCGGGGCAAAGTTGCCCGTGTGCTCGCAGGGAAACTTGCGATCGCAGCACGTCTTGATTATTTCCGTGGAGTGGCAGTGCCGGAGTTCCTCAATCCGGCACAGGAACGGATCGACGCTGCAGGAAAGGAGAGAGAATCGTGATCTGGATCGGTGACGTGCTGGTATCGCAAGGGGAGGGCGGAGTTTATAAAGAGCGTATGCTGGGTGGCGCCCGGGTTTGGGATGCTTACCGGAGCAAATTATCTGCACTCTATCACGTGGGGACCGGTGTCGAACTCACACCCGGAATGCGGGTCCTGTATCTCGGAGCGGCGAATGGGACAACGGTATCGCATGTGGCAGATTATGTTGAGGTAGTGTATGCGGTGGAGTTTGCCCCCCGCCCCATGCAGGACCTCCTGGAAGTGGCCCGGCGGCGAAAAAATATTGTCCCAATCATGGCAGATGCAGCCCGTCCGGAATATTATGCCCCGCTGGTCGAGACAGTTGACCTGCTCTATCAGGATGTGGCACAACCGGACCAAGCGGCAATTGCCCTGCGGAATTGTGCATTTTTAAAAACCGGTGGATATTTGATCCTCATGCTTAAAACCCGTAGTGTTGATGTGAGAAAGGAGCCTGCTGAAGTATTTCAGGATACCCTTGATTCTCTTACTGCCGCCGGGCTTATTGTGCAGGAAAGTGTATGGCTTGCCCCGTACCATCACGATCACGCAGCCATTGTCTGCACAAAACCGTCAGGATAGGGAATTGCCATGAGTGATGGAGTCCGTTTCTTTTCCGCAGGTCCCCTTTCCGTGTTTGCGGTTATCCTTCTTGTCGGGCTGGTGATCCTCATCATCCCGCTGCTCATTCTTGGGATGATAGGGGCGGCTTTTACCAGACTGGGTTTTTCCTGGATCACGGCTATTGTAGTTGTCCTGCTGATGCTCTTTGGGAGTTATGTTAATATCCCGCTTTACCGGATCAAGCGTGACATGGTTCGGATATATCCTGATACTACTGCCGTGTTCGGTTCAGGTTCACCGTGGCCAGCTGACCCTGTTTGGGAAACACTGGTCTCAATCAATCTAGGGGGTGCGATTCTGCCTATGTGCATATCGCTCTACCTTTTGTATCAGGCAGTGTCGATCACCGGTTCCTCCCTGCTGGTGCCTGTGGGATCGGGGATTTTGCTTGTTGCACTCGTCACCTTTTTCGCAACACGTCCGATACCGGGCGTGGGCTTGCGTGTGCCCCTGCTTATACCGGCACTCACTGCACTCCTCATGGGCATGCTATTGTTTGGTGGTGCCGGAATTCCGGCAACGGTTATGGCATTTGTGAGCGGGACAACCGGAACTCTGCTGGGGGGAAACATCCCCCAACTTTTCCGGATAAAAGATCTTGAAGTACCATTTGTGAGCATTGGCGGTGCCGGTACATTTGGCGCTGTATTCATCTGTTGCATCGTACCGGCCTTGGTTGCATAACCGAACGCGTAAGCCGGATTAGCAGATATGTTTTAGATATTTAGAAAACCACGGTGAAAAGAAGTAGCCCGGAGCAGATTCGAACTGCTGTCGGGGGATCCAGAGTCCCCCATGATTGACCGCTACACTACCGGGCTATGTGCCTCTTATTTTTGCTGCTGTTGCTTAATTAAGGTGACGGACTGCCACTGGTCATATGGTTTTTGCCCGCCCGCACTTCTGGCAGGCACGGCATACTTCCTTGACCGGCTGGATGAACTCTCCCTTTCCGCAGAATGGTTCGATATCGTCAATATCGCGGATATAGTATATGTGGGGGACAAGCGATATGTGGGTATAGGTGCCGCACGGGACAAAAAGCGCATCGGCAATTGTTTTCTGGAGTTGAACGAGGGCATACATATTCGCCCCGGCTGCAGTAAGCATGTCATTTGACCGGAAGACTACCCGCATGTTGAGTTTGTTCTCCC
>JAPKXT010000053.1 GCA_026394695.1 Methanoregula sp. | reverse complement strand
ATAGATTTTAAAATACTACTGCATTCCCTCATTTTACCAGCACAAACTCCTCTACGCCATGCTGAAAACAAGATGATAATAGGAAAGATTGCGGGAATCCTTGATGATGAAAAATTATAATGTAAAAATTATAAGGATAATCTCTCCGCTAGTGCCAGGATAACGATTGAAAAACAGTAAAGGAGTAAAGGACAGGCAATAATTCCGGTGCCGGGAATGAGGATATAAACTCTCTTAAGGGGCAAAACTGTGAGAGAAAAACAATATCAAAATGTGCGGGATGGGCCCGATGTGATTCGAACACATGACCTCCCGGTTATCAGCCGGGCGCACCACCGGGCTATGCTACGGGCCCAAAAGTTTACCTGAAATTTACCTTATTTACTACTCCATCAGAGTTATTATAAGTTGTGAATCGCAGAGTGGGATGTTGAACAATCAGATAGGGATATGTGTAAAAAAGCCACGGTATAAGTACGGATCTGAGATCATGGAACGAAAATATCTCCTTGGGAATGAGGCAATCGCCCATGCATGTGTTGAGGCGGGTGTGGATTTTGTCAGCGGATACCCTGGCACGCCTTCGTCTGAAGTGATCGATGTGCTGCGGGTACGGTCGGACCGTTCATACTATGTTGAGTGGTCAGTGAACGAGAAGGTGGCCCTGGAGAATGCTCTGGCGGCTTCATGGTGCGGCATTCGTGCACTTTGCACTATGAAACACGTGGGACTCAATGTTGCCGCAGACCCCCTTATGACGAGCGCTTATACTGGTATCACCGGAGGACTCGTCATAATGAGTGCGGATGATCCGTTTGCTCACAGTTCCCAGAACGAACAGGATACACGATGTTACGCGCATTTTTCCCGGGTCCCGTGTCTTGATCCTGCAAGCATACAGGAAGCGCATGATATGATATCCGAAGCCTTCGATCTTTCCGAGGAATTCGGGCTTCCCGTTATCTTTCGTCCCACGACACGCATCTGCCATTCGAAAGGTGACGTGGATCTGGGTGAGGCTGTCGCCAGTTCCCGGAAGGGGGAGTTCCATAAAGATCCAAGGCAGTATGTCGTGATCCCCGCGCATACCCGCGTTCTGCACAAGAAACTTAACGAAAAACAATCAGCAATCCGGAAGCGGCTGGTCGAGCGGGGATTCAACAACTATACCATACGGGGAAAAACAGCAATTATCGCGAGTGGGATTGGTGCCACCTATGTGCTGGAGTTAATACCGGATGGTATATCATTTATGAAAATCGGTGCGTACCCGATTGATGACGACTGGCTTGGTAATTTTGTAAAAAAGCATGAAAAAGTGCTCGTAATCGAAGAACTCGCTCCGGAAGTAGAAGAGGCAGTACGACAGGTCGCCGGCTGTGTGACAGTATTTGGCAAGAAGAACGGGTACGCGCCGTATGAAGGGGAATTATCCCCCCAGGCGGTTGCGGCGATAATGGAGAAGGCAGGGTTTTTGAATAGAAATCCGTTCCCCCCTGGTGAACCTGTTCCAAACCTCCCCCCCCGACCACCTATCCTTTGTGCCGGTTGCCTGCACCGTGCTACATTCTATGCAATTAAAAAAGTATTCCGGGATGCAATATACCCCAGCGACATCGGTTGTTATACCCTCGGCCTCCAGCTGGGTGTTGTTGACACTACGATCTGTATGGGGGCGTCGGTTACGGTAGCAAGTGGTATTTCTCATGCCGGCGATCCGCATGATATTGTCTGTACGATCGGGGACTCGACGTTCCTTCATACCGGTATTCAGGGACTGATAAATGCAGTCTACAACGGAGCAAACATCACCGTTGTTATCCTGGATAACCGGATCACAGCCATGACCGGACACCAGCCAAATCCAAATACCGGGGTGACCGCAGTTGGCGTGGAGAGTGCTCCGGTGTCTCTCGATGCTTTGTGCCGCGCATGTGGTGTCAGTTTTGTTGAGAGTGTTGACCCGTACGACATTACCGGTATGACCACTATCCTGCAGGAGGCAAAGAAACGCAAAGGTGTGAAGGTCATTATCGCAAAACAGATGTGCGTTATAACCGCGCGACGTGCCGGGGTAAAACGTGGGAGGCACATGGTCAATCCCGATATATGTACCGGGTGCGGTACCTGCGTCCGGTTTGGGTGCCCGGCCATTGAATTTGCAGATGAAAAAGCCCGGATTAATGACCTTTGCAGCGGGTGCGCGGTTTGTGCGCAGCTTTGTCCTGTCGGGGCAATTGCCCGGGAGGGAAAGAAATGAGCAGAAGTTTTGACATCCTGATCGTCGGAATCGGTGGCCAGGGAACCATCCTTGCTTCAAATATTCTCGGAGAGGCATGCCTGATAGAAGGGAGGCCCGTGAAGGGGGCAGAAACGCATGGCATGGCACAACGTGGTGGTTCTGTTGAGAGCCATATACGGATCGATGGACTGTTCGGACCATTGATTACACCCGGGCAGGCCGATCTCCTTATATCATTTGATCTTCTTGAAGCGCTTCGTTATTCTCACTACGTGAAAAAAGGTGGGAAGATGGTGGTGAACCGGCAACTGGTTCTCCCTACATCTGTTTTTATGCAAAACCTTGTGGCGCCAACGCAGGACGAGATTATCGCCGCTTTAAAAAAGCATACGCTCTGCCTGCTCGACGCAGATAAAATGGCTGAGGAAGCGGGAAGCCCCCTTTCGCAAAATGTGGTTATGCTGGGAGCGGCATCGCAATCAATTCCGCTTAAATCCGAATCGCTGCTCGAAGCAGTAAAACGTCTCGTCCCGAAAAAGACAATAGAGATCAACATAAAAGCGTTTGAGATGGGCAGGGAATCCGGCAGGGCGTGCTGGTGAATACGTCGCCGGGTGCATTTGATTCTGATATCAGTTATCGGGATGATGCACCAGGGTTCATGTAAAAAAATTCTTGGTAGATCTATTAATATCATAATTACGATCTCCCCCTTGTTATCAACTTTAGAGCACAATGGGCGGGGAGGGATTTTCCGGGTTTGAAGTCGTTTTTAAAATTTTTCGGCTTTGTTGAAATCCCGGAGAGAAACAATCAATAGCTCTTGGGGGCTCTTTGCACATCGTGCTTCCGCCCCCGCCGCTCGGGCATCCCCCCAATTACGATAACCTCCCGAGAAGGTAAAAAAATAATACTCCGAAAAAAGAAGGGGTCAAGGGGATG
>JAPKXT010000083.1 GCA_026394695.1 Methanoregula sp. | reverse complement strand
CGACGCGGCCGTACAAGAGCTGACCGATGCCGGTGTTATCGATGAGGTCAAAAAAGTGGCAGCAGACCTTGTAGTGGAAAGCAACAAGCATTTATCCCTGCTCCCTCCGTCAAAAGAACGCCAGCTCCTGATGGATATGGGTGAATTTTTTGTGACCCGGAGCTATTAGAATGGCAGGGGAACACCTGAGGGACATTCTTTTTCTCTGTGCACTGCAGAACGCGGTGAAGCATGGTGGTGTACCACAGGCAGGAGCTGTGGTTGGCATGGTGATGAGCGCACATCCTGAATTTCGCCCGCGGGCAAAGGAAATTGCGACTCTGGCAAAAGAAGCGATTGCCGATGTTGCGGCACTCTCCTCCGATAATCGGGTTGCACAACTACAGGCCCGTGCACCTGAAATGTACGATGCCATCTATGTAAAACACGAACACAGAACGGTTCTGCCCGATCTTGAATCTGCGGAACATGGCGTCGTAATGCGATTTGCACCAAATCCTTCTGGACCGCTTCATATCGGTCACGCCCGTGCAGCAGTGCTCAACGATGCATACGTGAAACAGTATGGCGGCAGGTATATCCTGCGTATTGAGGATACCGACCCGAAACGGGTAGATCCCAAAGCCTATGAAATGGTAAAAGAAGACATTGGGTGGCTGGGACTGGGAATAACCGAGACGGTTACGCAAAGCGAGCGGCTGCCGCTTTACTACGATCTCTGCAGACAATTGATCGAAAAAGGTGGGGCTTATGTCTGCACCTGCGATAATGAGCACTTCAGGGAACTCAAACAAGCAAAGACTGCTTGCCCGTGCAGGGATCAACCTGTTGAGAAAAATCTCAATCTCTGGGAGAAGATGCTCGACCACACGTTGAAGGAAGGCGAAGTAACGGTACGGATCAGGACTGATCTTAATCATCCCGATCCGGCAATGCGTGACTTCCCGGCTTTCCGTATTCTTGACACCCCCCCTCACCCGAAGGTAAAAGCGCATGTCTACCCGCTCATGAACTTCTCGGTCGTTGCAGATGATCACCTGCTCGGGGTGACCCATGTGATACGGGGTAAGGACCATATTGCAAACACTCGGAGGCAGCGTTATATCTACGATCATTTCGGCTGGAAGGTGCCGGTATACCGCCACTATGGCAGGATGGGGATCGAAGGAGTGGTACTTTCGACTTCGCAGATGCGCCTGGGTATCAATGAAGGGAAGTTTACCGGGTGGGATGATATCCGGCTCGGTACACTGCGGGCACTTGCCCGTCGGGGGATCAGTCCCGACGCGGTAAAGAATGCAGTGCTGGCAATAGGGATCGGTGACACCGACATCTCATTCTCGTGGGACAATCTCTATGCCGAAAACAAGAAGATCGTTGACCCGGTGGCAAACCGGTACTTCTTTGTACCTGACCCGGTGACTGCACAGATCGATGGTGCAAAACCTCATACTGCACACGCGATGCTCCATCCGGGCGATGCTGCACGAGGCACACGTACTCTGGCATTTGAAGGAACTGTGCTTCTGCCAGGTCGCGAGATCACTCCGGATGTAACGATGATCCGGCTCAAGGACCTCTTCAATGTAAAGATCACATGGAACGGAAGCATCCCAACGTTCTCCTATGCCGGGGATTCCCTTGCGGAAGCCCGGGCGACAAAGGCGCACATCATCCAGTGGCTGCCGGGACAGGAATCTGTCCACTGTACAATCCTCACGCAGGAAGGCGAGATGTCGGGTGCCTGCGAACCTCGTGTGAAGGAGGAGCTTGGTAAAGTTGTGCAGTTCGAGCGGGTCGGGTTTGTAAAAATTGATGCAGTTGATAATGATGGCGTGAGGGCATATTTCACGCATACTTAATCGCGCTTGATTTCCCAACACGTTCAGCCAGGTTCGAAATGGGGGAAAAAAGCCGTCTTTTTACTGCTGGAAATACTTTATCAATCAGTCCGTATCAGTCGTGAAACGGCTGCGATCCAGATCTTCTTTGCCTCTTCTTTATCCATCCCTGCCATGATATCAATAAGAAGGCCATTGATAAGTGCATCACAGGTAATGGCAAGTTCACGGGGATTGAGCTGAACAGAGACCAGTCCGCGCTCCTGCTGGCGTGTAATAAAACTCTCTACAAGATTGATATCCTCAATCCGGTCCTGCCGGAGCAGGGTTCGAATCTGTTCGTTATGTGCAGCAAGAAGCATCATCTCTGAATATATGTCGTTGAACCGGGGTGTATACCCTGCGAGCGTATCGAAAAGAACCTCACTGCCGCTTCTTAAATCCCTCTTATTGAATGTTCGTTCCAAGATTTCCACCGGGTTATCCGGTTGAGGGATGGCAGGATTGTCAGCGATGGGATAAACGGGACCAAAACCCACTGACGTGCGATGCAGGATCCCGTACCTTTTTTAGTCGCGTCGCAAACTACGTACAACAACTCCTACCCATGGAAGAAATCCCCGTTGAAAAAATTATCCGTTCGCGTCGCAGGACCATCGGGCTCGAAGTGACCCCGGCTGCGACCCTTATTGTCAGGGCACCGCTGCGGGCTCCCGCTCAGTATATCGAAGAGATAATCCGGCAGAAGAGCTCGTGGATCCTGCGGAAAATCGACGAGATGAAGCGGTGCCCGCTTTCACCCTGTCACGAGTATTCCGAGGGGGAGTTGTTCTTCTTTCTCGGGCGGGCATACCCGCTGCAAATCGTAAAAGAGGGTAGTATAACGATCGAACGAAGCGACAAGCTGTACGTCTCCCGCACTCTTCTGCCCGATATCAGGAATCATCTCAAACGCTGGTACAGGGAAGAAGCCCATAAGGAAATACAGGCCCGTTGCATGTGGTTCTCCATGAAGACGGGGCATATCCCGGCCTCGGTCTGTATAACCGACGCACGGCAGCGGTGGGGGTCATGCACCCACAAAGGTGCACTCAACTTCAGCTGGCGCCTGATCCAGACCCCACCCGAAATCGTGGATTACGTGGTAGTGCACGAATTGGTCCATATTAGTCAGCCGGATCATTCGAAAAAATTCTGGGATAAGGTACGTAAAATCATGCCGGATTATGAACGACGGCGGAAGTGGCTCCGGGAGAATGAGCGGCTTTTGAAGATATGATTAAAAAGAAACCGGGAGGGATAGTAGCAATCGTATCCATATTACATCCCCCTCTTGTGCCACCAGTCCCCTGTTGGGGGACGGGGCACAATTGGATAACTCTCTGATAAGAAAACATGTCAGGATATTATTCTCTCGTTCATCGTGAGTGTTAACGAACGGAGTAGCGCAAAACCCGACAGACGTTTTTTCGCGTGGGGCAACGTATTGTCGAAAAAAAATAAAGTCACAATTGCGAATTTTTCACCAATCTTTTATCAGAAAAATGCCCCAGCCACAATTCCCCCGGCGTAGAGAATCATCGCTACGTGGAAGAGTGGCAGTACCCTGAGTGCTGCATCGGGCGTTTTCTTCTTCAGGATCACGACGTTTGCAATTATGAGCAGGCACAGACCGGCAATTATGCCGATCCTGGCTGGCAATCCAAGCCGGGTCATGAAAAGGAACGCCATCATCGCATGGATAATGG
This sequence comes from Methanoregula sp., assembly GCA_026394695.1. Lineage (GTDB taxonomy): Archaea > Halobacteriota > Methanomicrobia > Methanomicrobiales > Methanospirillaceae > Methanoregula. The sequence goes on along the minus strand of JAPKXT010000083.1, from coordinate 963 downwards.
TACATCCCAGAATCCAGATCGTTGTCCTGGGTATATCAAAGAGTATCGGGATGGTATTCAATCCCCTCGCACGGTCATTTGCCACATCGACCAGGTCATTTACGCCGAGGTGTGCCATGGCAAACGGGTAGAAGAAAACAAAGTACAGGATTGCATTCACGTCAGGGATCCCCAGACAGAGATAACCGGCAACCGGAAACAGGGCGAAATCCGTTCGCCCGATGAGCTGGGCAAAGGGGAATTCCTGCGTCTGCCGCTTCTCGATCTGGTAGAACATCTCTATTGTATAGCAGTAGATCATGATGAGAAGCACTAACATTGAGTGCGGGTAAGGCAGTGTCGCGATAAGACCGGTAGTGACAGCAGCCAAACCAATGAAAAGCCCTAATGCATGGTTTGGTGAGATAAGCCCTGCCGGGATTGGGCGGGTTTTAAATATCCGCCAGTATCTCGTGAGTTTGTCCGATTCGATGTCTTTTTTGTCATAATTGCGATCAATATAATCATTCAGGACAAGTCCGGCTTCAAAACCGAAGAACCCGATCAAAGAAACACGTGCGAGATCGAACCAGGTGAAATCTCCATATATTGTGGTCGCAAGCAGGTATCCCGAACAGAAGAGAAGAGGCCAGGCAAAGAAGAACTGGAGCCGGGTGAGGTCGATATATGCCCTGATGGTCGGGTTCATTATCAGGAGGTTTGCGCTGCTCACACTTACACCCTTTGTTGAACCCACAATCAACCCGCTATCAACGATTTCTGTACGTTTTTTTATACAATTGTTGATACTGGCACTCAAGGGACGTCTCCCTTATCTGCCCAGCCATCTAATAGAACAGGATGGATTCCTTTTTTATCCGGCCGGAAATTCCTGCAGATATTCCCGCTATTTTTGAGGTAAACTACCAGGCGTTTGCTCATTATGACGAAGCACGTCTTGTAGATGCCCTGCGGGATGCCAGG
>JAPKXT010000079.1 GCA_026394695.1 Methanoregula sp. | reverse complement strand
AGAGCACCCATGGCTATGCCGGTTGCCGGTAATTCAGTAAGGGAACCATCAGTCCCGTGGCAGATAAGCGGTGGGTTATGGCCGGCATTAACATAGGTCAGGGAACGGAGGGTAGTATCAAGCACGCCATAGAACAGCGTGACAAACATACCTGATTTTGAGTCAGCAGTGATGATAGTATTGGCATTGCGGATTGCTTTTTCAGGCTGGCCCGTGTACCATGTGGCGTTGACCCGCACGACAATACGCGAGAGTGCCATGAATAATGCAGCCGGGATACCTTTTCCGGAAACATCGGCAATCATGATCCCGAGCCGGTCTTTCGAATACGGTATTGTCTCAAAGGGTATTACATCGAAAAAGTCGCCACCCACCTCCTTTGCCATAACACTCTTTGCAGCGATATCAAAACCCTCAATCTGGTTGATTGTATCAGGCAGGAAACTCTGCTGGATTTCAGCAGCGATGGCAAGCTCGGTGTTCTTTCGTTCCATCTCACGCAACAGGGTATCGCGTTCTGCCTGCATCGAACGTTCTTTCTGGAGATTTTCAATGATAAACGCGAAGACAAACATACCCGCTGCGTTTGCAAGGATCATCGGGAGCGCAACAGTGCCGACCACTTCAAGTGCCTGCGAGAACGGGCGGCAGATGGCCAGCGCAAGCAGCATATGCAGCCCTTCCATGAGGATGGCAAAAAGAACGGCGATGATGATCCCGGCAAATTTTCGTTTATGGGCAAGCCAGATAAGACCCCCGAACAAACCGGCAAGAACGGTCGCAAGTGAGCAGGATATGACGGTAAATCCTCCAAGGTTCATGCGGTAAGCTGCGCCGATCAGACCGGCCCCGAGACCGACCAGAGGTCCTCCAAGCAGCCCGGCGACCATGGGGCCGAGGTCACGCACATTGATTATTGCACCCATGAACTCAACACCGCTGACGGTGCCATAGACCGACAGGGCGCCAAATACCAGGATCAGAATAACCTGCGTTTTTATCACGGGATGACCGTCAAGCACCTCAGGAAAGATCCTGCTGCGGGTCAGGAGATAGGCAACCACGATAATGACACAGATTAACTGCAGAAGAACGAGAAATGAGGTAATGATCGTGGCGTCCATAATGATTATGCTCATATATGCATTGCGCATAGTTTCTTTTAATAGTCACTTTACTGTGCACTCATCATATCAAAATTTTTAAAAAATCTCAACCAGATTAAGACGGGGGATAGGATTATCTCCAGAAAATACCGATATTTATAAGAAAATTATACCAGTCTACCGTAATTTTGGGGGAAATACCGTGGAGATAACAACAGCAGCCCGGGAGGGTGCAACGATTCTTTATATCAACGGGAGAATTGATACTGCCACCGCACCGGAACTTGAACGGGCGATCAATAAGGAGATCGACAGTGGGAAACGGAAGATCCTGCTCAATTTCTCAGCAGTTTCCTATATCAGCAGTGGTGGCTTGCGGGTCCTGCTTGCAACAGCAAAAAAACTCAAAAACCCGGGTGATAACTATGCACTCTGCAGCCTTTCCGGAGAGGTTTTCAAGATCCTTAAACTTGCCGGATTCACCTCCATCTTTTCTATCCATCCGTCTGAGGGCGAAGCGCTTGCCGGGTGGTAACGAACCCCTCATTTCGCTCTCGTGGCAACCGGTACCGGGTGCCCCGGGGGCGCAGATTTACCCCCTGATACGGAAGATCGATACCATCTCTTCTAACTCATACCTTATCCAGACCGAGGATGTTATTCTCCTGATCGATCCCGGTGGACTCGCAGAGCAATCGGCTCAACTGGCACAGGTGATTGAAGAGATACGGGGAGATAATGATCGCCCGGTGTTTATTTTTCTCACCCATGCCCATGTAGATCATTTTTTCGGCACGCAGGGTATCCCCGCATTTACGCACCCGGATGCAGTAGTCTTTGCTGTGCAGGAAGCAGGCGCTGCATCCCTTGAACGCGGGGATGGGAAACTGACACAGGCAGACCTGCTCGGCCGGACGATATCACCGGTCAGGATTGGGCTGTCCCTGCTGACTGATGAACGGTCCGGTTCCTGCGGTTTCCCGATATCACGGGTATTCCCCAACGGTGCTACGGTCACTATAACCCCGGGGCTGTCCCGAGGCGGTCTTGTACAGGAACGGATCCGGTTTGGTTCCGGTCCCTCACTTGAGGTGTATCACACCCCCGGTCACAGCCCGGATAGTATCTGTCTCCGGTTGGGTGGGTTGTTATGTATCGGCGATGTTCTCTTTGCCGCAAACCCGGGTATTGCCGGCTTGTGCGGATGGGACCAGTCAGCACTTATCCGTTCTCTCGATGGCTGTGAATCCCTCATCGCGGATGGGGAGATTGATTTTGTTCTGCCAGGTCACGGGCGGGTGATAATGGCTGCTGATGCACGGAGGATGTTTTCATCAATTCGTACCGATGCACTGGCACTTGAAAATATTGCAGAACTGAATAGTGAGCGGGCGATTGAAACTGCAGCATTTGCAGAAGACTGCATGGAGCAGGTCAATGAGCTCTTCACGATCATGGCAGGACGACTTTACTATGTCTCATATGTGATGGATGAACTCGGCGAGGCTGATGTGGCAGAAAAGCTCAGTTGCCTGATAAAAGGCAACGTGATTGACGACCTTCTCGAAGCATTCCGTTCCTTTTCTGAAGAGCACCATAAGAAAGGTGGCGTTTCCATCCATATGGCACTCAAGGCAGGTCAGATTATTGCCAGACTCGAACGATCGTTTGACAGGGCCGGACTGGCGCACATTATTGACCCGGCTCTTGTCGAACGGGCAGCACGGTTGCTTTCGGATTATACCACAATGCTCCGGGGGTTCTGCCCACCCTGCGAATTGTCAGAATGTGACCTGGTCCTGTACATTGAAGCGCTTATGACCGGTCTGTCAGTTCCGGCCTGTTCCGATGACAACCTCCTCTCATCAGCTGACGATGATTCAGCCTTCAGCAGGGTGCTCCTGAAACGGATCGGTATGCAACCGCTCCTCTCTGATGTCGAATTCTCATTCAGGTCGGCAGAGAAACACCTTATCGTTATAATCGATCATGATGATCTTACTGACCTGGTAACCTATATTCTCGAAGATCTGGTGGGTACCGGATCTGATACTATCACCGTACATATCGGGCGTTCTGGAGATTTAGCCCATCTCACAATCTCAGGAACGGGCGGTGTCACGACAGCGGGAACCGGTAAGGGTCACGGGTTTTTACAAAGACTCAGTGAACGGGCTGGCGGAACACTCCTGTTCAGCAATGCCGGCGACCTGCGGCGGTATGTGGTCACGACCAGACTAGCTGGTTGATGCTCCCCATTACCTGTATGGGGATAGGGGCTCTTGGTTATTTTTTAATAAGTACCACATTCATTGAGTGTACTAAAAAAACGAGGAGTCAAAATTCCGCCACACTCCAAAAATACAAGAGATGTCATCATGCTGACAGAGCGCCCCGATAGCGATTCGGGTGCACATTGCCGTGCCCAGCGAAACTAACATCCGGGTCAACCGGGCGACATACTGTAAGGGGTTGGAACATCAAAATGAGATTTTATACTTCAGAGAATTTCGAAAAACACCGATAGTACTTTATCTTAGCACCGATTACGGAAAGTATGGAAAGTCTTCTCGATTTTGCGTTACAGGAGCGATATAACCGGGTAAGCGAGCTTGGGGATAAGGTAGCAGAATTTGATACGTTAATAGAGTGGGAACGGTTTCGCCCGTTGATCGGAGATTTGTATACGAACACAACTAACCAGGGAGGTCGACCGAACTTCGATGAGATCCTCATGGTCAAGTTACTCGTTCTTCAGTCAATGTATGGGTTATCAGATCCTGAGCTTGAACGACTGGCGAATGACCGTATATCTTTTCTGAAATTTCTAGGTTTCCCAGAAAAGATTCCGGATCAATCCACGATTTGGTATTTTCGGGAACGACTCATAAAGAACAAGAAACTTGATCTGATCTGGGAGGAACTCCGTCGTCAGGAGAATGTCCTTGGACTGAAGATCAAAAAAGGTACGATCCAGGATGCTACCTTCATCACCGCTGATCCGGGACATGCCCCGGCTGATAAGCCCCGTGGAGACCCGGCAAGAACACGAAGAAGTAAAGAAGGAACCTGGACAAAAAAGAATTCCAAGTCATATTTCGGGTTTAAGGTTCATTCCAAAGAAGATAGCGACTATGGTTTGATCTGGGAAATTCAGACCTCAACGGCATCACTTCATGACAGCCAGATTGACCTCTCAAAAGAAGGCGAAGTGGTATACCGGGACAAGGGGTATTTCGGCGTTAAACCTCTCGGGTTCGATGCAACTATGAAACGGGGTGTACGGAATCACCCTATTGGCATCTGGGATAAACTC
>JAPKXT010000182.1 GCA_026394695.1 Methanoregula sp. | reverse complement strand
TTCAAGCCAACCGAAGGCAGGCCAGTATATTGCAGGGATTGCCTGCCGAAACACCGGAAACCCCGGTTCTAATTTAAAAATTTATAATCTTTTTAATTTTTTCACTTCTTTTGCTGTTCTGGTATTCTTAACGTAAATCTCCCGATAGAGGGGTTATTTCGCCTCGTCCCCGAGAGATTCCCGGCTTCGCATCTGGTACAGGACCATCGGGTCCATTTCCTTAAAGGCGTCTTTGGCAGTCCGCATGATCACATTCGTTACGCCGCTGTTCACGATCATCTTCGAGCAGAGGAAACATGGCCATATCTGCGTCAGATCATCGGTTGCGACATCAAACCCCGCAAGATAGAGCGTGCACCCGCGTGCATGCTTGCCTGCCTGGAGAAGTGCGTTCATCTCGGCATGCACGCTCCGGCACCGCTCGTAGTTGGAGCCGGACGGGATGTTGTGGTCCTTTCGCCAGCACGTATTGAGTTCCGTACAGTCCATCTGTTTTCGCGGGGCACCCGTATATCCGGTGGAAACAATCGTATTGTATTCATCGACGATAATCGCGCCGAAGTTGCGCCGCAGGCAGGTGCCCTGGTGGGCACACCGCAGTGCGAGGTCAAGAAAATAGTGATGCCTGTTGGTCCGCATGATGAGAAAGTATGGAAAAGCCCGGTATTAAAGAAGCATGGTTTGAAGCAGGAGGTGTTTCCTTTGGGATCATGCCAGTGAGGAGATGAAACAGAGTATCACCGCAAGGTGAAGAATCAGAAAAACCGGCACAAGCAGAAATTTTGTTTTGAGAGTTTTATGCCGGAAAACGTTCATCGCTCCATAAGCTCCGAACGGGCCGATCAATGCAAAAAATAGTAACTGGCTTTCCGGGGTTCTCCATCCGTTTTTCTGTGCCTTTCTTTTGTCATATGCGTATACAGAGAATACAACTCCGTTGAGAATTGCATAGACTACAAAAATTATAACAAAATCCGGAATTTTTACCATCCCTGTAATATAAAACCCGTTTCTCTGTCCTTTGAGTATTTCATTCGCGCCAGGATTCTATAAGTCTTCAGGAAAAAAGAAAGACATAGTACTCCACAGGTACAAAAAAATAGTCTGGACAATTATGAATAATTTCAGGACCTATGGGAAGCCTCCCTATACGGTTGCCGTCATCCACGGCGGCCCGGGTGTTGCGGGGGAAATGGCACCGGTAGCCAGTGAGCTATCCCTGAAGCAGGGTGTTATAGAACCCCTCCAGACCAGGCGGACCCTATATGGACAGGTCGCAGAACTGAACCATGTCCTGGCCCTGCTGGGAAACCTTCCGGTTATCCTGATCTGTCACTCGTGGGGAGCAATGCTGGGTTTTATTTTTACTGCCAAATACCCGGCAATGGTAAAAAAACTCATTCTTGTCAGCAGCGGCGTGTTTGAGGATAGGTATACGGGGAGCATCATGAGCACCAGGTCGGGCCGCCTTTCTCACGAGGATACCATCGCGATTGACTCTCTGGTAACAAAACTGAACGACCCGAAAAGCAGGGACAAGAACAAAATTTTTGCAGGATATGGAACAATTATCGAAAAAGCCGACTCCCGTGATCCTCTCGTTCATACACGTGAGGGTATTGTATACAACTACGATATCCACACAAAAGTCTGGGCAGAGGCCGAAGTACTCAGGAAGAGTGGCGCCCTCATCGCACTCGGCACACACATCCCGTGTCCGGTCGTCGCGATCCACGGGGATTATGATCCCCATCCTGCCGATGGAGTAAAAATCCCCCTCTCCCGCGTGATAAAAAATTTCAAATTCTTTCTTTTGCAAAATTGCGGCCATTATCCCTGGCTGGAACGATCTGCACGAGACAGGTTTTTTGAGATTCTCAACGAGGAATTAAGTTGATACCCGGTAAAAAACGCAGTATAAGGAATGAAAAATTTACGATTACAGGTAAAACCGCCACGTACAGAACATGTCATCAGGGTGTGGATCAGGAGGAGCAAAGAGGCATTCAACCTGTATCCGGGGATCAATCTCCCGTGCAAAACCCGTAAATTCCGCACGGTGCATCTCGCGGCAGACATATTCTCCCAATCCCCGCTTCAGCCGCGCTTCCTGGGTCGGACACGAGGGTACTGAAAGGATCACCTCATCGTCCCGTTCATCGATAGTATACCCGACAATCATCGCCCACGGGAAATGCCGCAACGCCCGCACAAACCCGGTAAGACCTTTCTCGGTGATGTTGAACCTGCGGATGATATCCTTAGCCGCCATTCCGGCGACACGCCCCCATACCTGTTCGTTGACGGCTTCTGCAGCCGGCTGACCGTACTGTTCGGTTATGGTGATGAACCAGAATGCGTCGACTACCCGGTAATGCCAGAGAAGAAACTCGAGGTACTGGTGTTTGTCCGCGTCATCCATACGATCAAAGATCTCGAGGTTCATGCCACTCATGCACAATTCACCGTAGTAAAGAATGATACAACGTATTCAAAGAATGTAGTATGAAGATAGTGTTTGATCAAGGCTACCCCAAAGTTTTTTTTAGAGAGAATGATTTTTAAAGACCCAACAGACCGGCTGTTCATCATACTCGTGACCAACGCTCAGAAACTCGCCCGCGCTCGACCTTGCTTACAGGTCTTTCGCGTATTCCCTGCCTGTCCATCAGGTTACGTGAGATACCTGTTGATCATGTTTTTTCAGAATTAGCAATTCGGATCTTCTCTTTTACATCTTCCAACAGATTGAGACCATCAAGCATTGGGGGTAGAAGCAATTGCACCGTCTGCTTCCCCTCGGGGGTTGCAAGATATTTCCTGATCGATGTCTGCCCGTCTGCCGGGGAGAGATAGGCATGAATCATCTTCATTCCCTGGGGGGATGCCAAGTACGATGCAACGATTCCTTTCATCATACTATCCGGGACCATACGTGTTTCTCCCTATGTACGTGTTTTAATTTTTCATATTTAAATGATTTTATTATTGACTATACATTTTGATTATACATAACAATTATAAATGTCAGTATTCATACTAATCATCAGCGCCGAATTCGCGATCTGGCAACACCATGATGCAGGATTACAAACTCGAACTCTCCCGCATAAAAGATCTTCTAAAGGATCATCTGGAGGGGATGAGTGTCACGGATATCTCAAAAGCACTCAATAAAAACAAGAACACTATCGGCAGATATCTGGATACCCTCTTAATATCCGGTCAGGTGGATATGCGAACCTTTGGGATGGCAAAGGTATTCACGCTTTCCCGGCGTGTGCCTCTTTCCGCAATGCTCAGTTACTCAAAAGAATGTATTATGGTCCTGGATAATGAGTCACGTATCATTGATGTGAATGAGAATTTCTTAACTCTCCTGAAGCTTTCCCGTCAGGATACAATAGGGAAAAATATCATGTATCTCAGCCCGCCCGATGTCGATGTTCACGAATTACTTGAGACACTCGAGACCAGATTCGAAGAAAAAGAAGATACAGTCACATTCCAGGTAAAAGGTCGGGGAGTACGGATCTTTAAACAGAAATCTGTCCCGACCGTTTTTGAAGATGGCAGAAAAGGCTTTACCCTCATCCTTGAGGATATTACCGAACATATTCTTGCAGAACGGGAGATCCGGGAAAATGAAGAGCGGTTCCGGATGATGGCTGAGAATATCCATGACGGTTTGATCATCATAGAAAATGAAAAAATCGTCTTTGTGAATCGGCGTATAGCAGAAATTACCGGTTATTCATTTGAAGAATTATGGGAGATGAACCCGCTTTCGATCATCTCACCGGAGGATAAAGAAGCAGCAGCCAGCCAGATCCAGAAGATGGAGAGAGGTGATCACGGGCTGAAGGAACTCCAGCTATGGATACTTCGAAAAGATGGCCAACGTCGGTTCATGTCAACCCGCATCTCTGCTGTGCAGCATGCAGATACCCGTTACGTGTTCATTATCACTACCGATATCACGGAGCTCAAGGCAAACGAAGCCGCGCTCAAAGAGAGTGAAGAGCGGTTCCGGATGATGGCTGAGAATATCCAGGACGGACTTATCATTGTGGAAAACGGAAATTTTGTCTTTGCCAACCACCGTATTGCAGATATCTCCGGATATTCAAAAGAAGAACTTACCCATATGAAATCCGTTGATCTGGCGTTAAGTGAAGACCACGAAAAGATCGAAGAGATCGTCAGAGATACCCGACCGGATTCAGAAAAACCCGGAGAATTTACCGTCTGGATTAACCGTAAAGATGGCCGCCGCCGCTGTATTTTTGGCAGGGTCACTGCTGCCCTGCATAACAACACGGTGTCCACCTATGTTATTATGTCTGATATTACCGAGGCAACTGAACGGGAACAGGCGCTTCGGGACCGGATTGCCGCACTCCAGAAATTTATCGGCTAATCGTTGCGCTGATTACGAGATATAAATCCCGGTTATTTCGCTTTTTTGGCACGATTTTCCTGTCCTGCTCCTTATGATCCATGCATCTATCACAGGGAATTTATTTATCATTGACATGTATAATCAATTAGCAATATGTTTATATAATATAAGTTTCAACCGGTAACAAACATTCCTTGAACCGAGGATATCCATGATCAATACCCAGCAAACAATTGCATGTAAAAAACAAAACCTAGCAACCAGTGCCAGCGTACCGAAGCGGTACAACAGCCTGCTCGCATATGCCAGCCTTCTCGCCATCGTATGTGCTGTCATTTTCATCACACCCGCACAGGCAGGAACCAAATACATGGCGGGAAGCCCTGAACTATCTGCCTATATATCCGGCACAAATGAGGTAAGTCCCGGGGATACAGTCCAGTTAAAAGTTGTGATTGAGAATAAAGGAGTCAACGAGTTCAAGTTCGTCCAGTCAGGAATTGTTGAGCGGGACGATCTGCCCAACACTGCCAAATTCCTGACGGTCTCACTGGCTGCAGGAGATGCCCCGGTTACCATCAAATCCGATCCGCAGATGCTGGGAGACGTACAAGGGAGCAGCACGGTGAGCTGTGTGATCACGACACAGGTAGACAAAGATGCTGCTGCAGGATCGTATGATCTTCCGCTTACCCTGAAGTACACCTACATGTATGAAGCTGAACAATATGGCATAGATACCATCCAGTATTATTACAAGGAGAAAAATGAGACTCTCAGCCTTCCCATAAAAATCAGGCCGGAACTGAAGATCAGCGTAATTTCGACAGAGGCCGAGCACCTGAACGCCGGCACTGAAGGCTACATCACCCTTGAAGTGAAAAATGTTGGTCACGAGAACGGCAAAAATGCCATCATCAGGATTGTACGGAATGACTTAAGCCCCGTTCTCCCTACGTCAGGGAGCATGTATATCGGGGACTTTGCTGTTAATCAAACCGTCACCAGCCGGTTTAAAATATCCATCTCCAGCGATGCTGAAGAACAAACCTATCCGCTTGATGTGCTGGTGAATTACGAGAATAGTGAAGGTGCCCAGGTCTCATCAGATGTGGAAACCATCGGTGTTCACGTTGGTAAAAAAATTGATTTCGGTATCGTATCTGAGCCGGATACAGTCTTTCCGGGCCAGAAAAAAGTGATCAATGTCCGGTATACCAATACCGGTGGTGCAACGGCGTATAATGTCCAGGCCCGGATCAGTGCCGTTGACCCGTTTACCAGTAATGACGACACGGCGTTTCTCGGAACGCTTGCACCTGGAGATACACGGGAAGCAACATTTGAGATCTCAGTAGACAAGTCTGCGACAATTAAGGAGTACGCCCTTGACTCCGAGATCCGGTACCGCGATGCCCTGGATAATTCGCTGATCTCGGACCCGCTGAAAGTCCGGATTGTGGTACAAAATGAAGACTCCCTGCTGGGTAATCCCTTTGTCGTAGCCGTTATTGCAGCAGCTGTTATCCTGGTCGGTTACCTGGTCTATCGCCGGAGAACCACCCGGCAATAAGAGGTGCGTTCATGTCAGTAACACCTTACTCAGGTGCCAACACGACCGCACATACTGCACCGGGAGGGTATTATTCCTTCCCGGACAACTATATTCTGCTCCTCTCAACGGACAGTAAGGATTTCCTATGATCGGCCAGATATTTGGAAGACTTGCACAGGTCATCAACCACCACCCCCGGCGGGTTGCTGCCGTCATCGGGATTGTCTTTATCGTTACCCTGTACGGGATGACACTCATCACCATGGAGACAGGTAATGATACCTACCTGGATAAGGATTCAGCGGCGGGAATACTCAATAAGCATTATACTGACACCTTCTCTTCAAACGTCCTCATTCTTATCGTGGAGACCAGTGATCCTCTCAGCCCGCCGGTCCTCACCTATATCGACGATCTTGAACGTGATATCAACCAGCAGGAGAATGTTGTAGGATCTGCAAGTGTAGCAGATCTCTTAAAAAGTGCAAACGGTGGGATCCTGCCACAATCAAAAGGCGAGATCGACCGGATTGTTGACCAGATCCCCCCTGAAGTGAAAGCCACCGCGGTTCCGTCAAATGTCCTGACGCTGGTGCAGATCACCCTCTCGCAGGGATTGTCTGATAATGCAAAGAGCGCAACCCTGAAAAATGTAGAGAATCTCATAGCAGAGAACAGCCCGCCACCCGGGGTTAAGATCTCGGTTTCAGGAAGTGCCGCATTCTCCGAACAGATGAAGACCGAGATGGGATCATCCATGGGTGTGCTCATCGGCGGTGCAATGGTGCTGATGGTTATTGTCATGGGCATATTGTTTTCCTATGCCAGCCACCGCTTCCTTCCGGTACTCTTCGTAGGCATAGGCCTGACGACAGCCATGGGTTTCATGGGGCTTGCCGGAATCAAGCTCAATATGGCGGTGCTCGGCGCTTTCCCGGTCATGATTGGTCTCGGCATCGATTACGGTATCCAGTTCCATGCCAGGCTGGATGAAGAAGCCCGGAAGGGATCCCTTGACAAAGCCGTGATGGTAACGATAACCCGCACCGGTCCTGCCGTCATGTACGCGATGCTCGCCACCTGTATGGGATTTATGGCGATGTTTATTTCAACAGTCCCCATGATCCGCTCATTCGGACTGGTGGCGATGATTGGTGTCATGAGCTGCTATGTCATTGCGCTAATCGGTATCCCGACGATTGCACATCTCCTCAACTATACACCCAAACCCCAAAAAACTGAACTCTGTTATGCGGTCGGTGAAGGAGCGTGTGATTACATCCCTGCACAAGGTCAAGGTGTCCCCGGAAATAAAATACCAAAAAAGAGTTCATGGTCGTACGGCCGCTTCCTGACCGACATTTCAGTAAAAATTGCAAAAAATCCCATTCCTATCCTCCTGATTGCCGGGATGGTCGCCCTCGTCGGTTTCCAGATCGACTCCCAGATCCCCATCGAGACAAGCGAGAACGCTTTTGTTCCCAGTGACATGCCGGCAAAAGTCCAGATGGATAAAGTGACCGGCATTCTCGGCTCGACAAGCTCCGCTGATTTCATTATCCGGGGGAGCCGTGTCACTGACCTCGACACCGTGCTGTGGATGAAGGAATTCCAGGATTATGAGCTCGCCCATCACACTGAACTTACCCGTGCGACGAGCATTGTCACGTATATCCTTGCGTATAACGGGGGGGTGATGCCAAAAGACCAGAACCAGCTCAATGCCGTGATTGAAACAATCCCGGCCGGTGTCAAGAAACCATACCTGAGCGGTTCGATGGAAGGTATCATCAGCTTCAACACTATCAAGATGGAGATGAGTGCGGAGAACGGCCTCAAAGTCCGGATGGAAAAGGATATTGCGTTCCTGCAACCGCCAGCAGGGATCACTCTCGAGCCGGTAGGATCGTTTTATCTCTTCACGGCACTTATCAACGGGCTTGTATCATCAAAAGAGGCGATGACCTTGCTCGGGTTCGTACTCGTCTTTGCGTTCCTCGCGCTGGTTTACCGTCATATCCATGCAGTTACCCCGCTTGTTCCGATTATCGTGATTGTCGGGTGGAATGCTGTGGCGATGTATGTGATGGGAATCGCGTACACTCCGCTTACCGCAACACTGGGATCCATGACGATAGGTGTTGCTGCTGAATATACGATCCTTGTTATGGAACGATATGCCGAAGAGGAGGAGCGGCTGCACGACCATATTGCGGCCATCCAGGAAAGCGTGAACAAGATAGGCACGGCGATAACAATTTCCGGGCTCGCAACCTTCTTCGGGTTCTCCGCCCTCTGTCTTTCAAGTTTCCCGATCATCAGCAACTTCGGTATCACGACCCTGATCGCTGTCGGGTTCTCATTGATGGGTGCGATCTTCATCATGCCGGCAATTCTTTCTGTCATGGGGGACCTGACAAAACGCTTAAAAGAGAGAGAGAGAGAGAAGCATTCCGGAGAGAGGCAATAGGGTTCCCAACTCATTTTTTTTTAGTCCCGGAACCGCGATGTATTTACGTAAAGAGACTCGGACTTTACCATAGCAACAAAGGTGCAGGGCAATGGCAATCGTGCTGGAAACAAAGGATCTCACAAAGAAGTATGGTGACGTAATCGCCGTCGACAATGTTTCCCTTTCTGTTGAGAAGGGAGGACTGTTCGGGCTTCTTGGCCCCAACGGATCCGGAAAGACGACGATGATCAAAATGCTGACCGGGCAGACACGCCCGACTGGCGGTTCGGCAACGGTGCTTGGCCTTGATGTCGTGCAGGACCCGGTCGGCGTCCGCGGGCACGTTGGGATCATCCCCGAGCAGGAGACCCCACCCAGTTTCCTCACCGCGATGGAGTACCTCAGGTTCGTAGCCGCAGTCCGGAAGATACCGGACATTGAACCGAAGGCAGAGTGGTGGTTCGATTTCCTCGATTTTGCCGACAAGAAGAATGTGCTCTGCAAGGACCTCTCTCGAGGCACCCGACAGAAACTGATGTTCACGCAGGCCTTCATCCACGAGCCGGCGCTCGCGTTGATCGATGAGCCCCTGATCAACTTCGACCCGATCATGCAGGACGTCGTCAAGGATTACCTCGCGGGATATGTCAAAAAGGGCAGGACAATCTTTATCTCGACCCACATCCTCGAGGTGGCCGAGGAGATCTGCTCGGGGTTTGCGATCCTTCACAAGGGCACACTGCTTTATACCGGCCCCGTTGCCGAACTGGCCGGCAGGAATGAGCACCTGCCCTCCTTCTTCCTCTCGCTCGTCCGGAAGGATCGCCATGTTTGAGCTGTTCACCAGCATGATGAAAGAGGAGTGGCGGGTCCATTCCACGATGTTCGGCAGCCTCTCCTTTGCTCTCTTCCCGGTCATGATCTTCGGGATCGCGTTCATGGGCTCGTTCCTCATCCCCCTGATGCAGGTCACCCTCCCGGCCGGCAATCTCACGCTGATCGTCCACGCAAACTACCTGATGCTCGGGATCATGGTCGGCGGGTTCGGGCTCCTGGGCAACGAAGTGATGAACAGGCGCTTTGGCCAGGCAAGCCTCCTCGCCTACTCCGCCCGGAGTCTCCCGCTCTCAGAGCAGTTCATCTTCTCAAACTTTGTCGTTAAGGACACGGTCTATTACTTCTTTCTCTGGGTCTTACCCTTCGGGTTCGGGTATATTGCGGCATCACCGTTCGTTGGTATCCCCCTCGCACGTGCCCTCCTCCTCCTCCTCACCCTGACGCTCTCGTTTCTCTTTGGCCTCTGCGGCGTCTTCTTCCTCTCCACGGTCTACGCCCGGTCACGACCGGCGCTCTGGTCCATCCTGCTGATCCTTGGCGTGGGCTGGGGTGGCCTTACAACCGTAACCGGAACGAACCCGGTGCTTTTTTTCCCGCCGCTGCTGCTCAACAGTGCGTTCACATGGGCAAACCTCTTCATCTCCTGTGTCGTGCTCGCCCTCCTCTTCGGCGTCGCAATCGTGCTCTTCAACCCGGAGTCGGTGGGGTCAGAGAAGATGTATAAAGACTCGTTTACACCCCTGATGCGGCGGCTCTCGTTCCTGCCAAACCCCCCGTTCAACGCCAAGGACACCCTTGACCTGTACCGGAGCGGGAGCCTGATCGGCCAGACAATCTTCTCGTTCCTCCTCCCCCTTGGCGTGATCTGGTTCTTCCTCGCCCTGCTGGGCCCGTTCTTCCCACCTCACGGCCTGCTCTTCATCTTTGCCATCACCACCGGCGTGATCGCATCGACGATGTACACGTGGGTCACGATGTTCGACACCTTCGGGCCATATGCCTGCCTTCCGGTGGCCGTCAGCACGCTGATCGGCAGCAAGATCACCACCTTCGCAATCCTCCAGGTGCTACCGGCGATCTTCATCGCGGCCGTGGCGATCCTTTCCGGGGAGGTCGTGTATCTCGTCCCTGCCGTCGTGCTCGGGATCTCGGTCTCGTTTTACGCGGTGAGTGTCATGGCCTGGCTCTGCGGGCTGTCCCCTAACGTGCTGGTGTATGATGTAAAGGTGCTCTTTGTGTACCTCGTTCTCGTTGGCATTGTCCTGACGGTCTTCACCTCGGTTGCCTTTGCAGACCCGTACTTTGCCCTCTCATCCGTCATCCTTGCAATTCCAACGTGGCTGCTGGTGCAGAAGGCGAAGGTTCGCTGGGACGCAGCAGACCCCGCAGGGTTCTGATTTTTTTAAAAATTTACCGGACCGGTGAATGAACAGGATAAAATCCTTGTACCGGCCCCATCATCTCTCGACATGGCTGCCGTCACAGAACGGCTTATTATACGATTTTCCGCAGCGGCACAGTGTCACGCGGTTCCGGATCTCATAGACATGTCCATCAGACGATTCCACCGGAATACCGCCACGCACCCAGAGCGGGCCATGTTCACTGCGTGTGGGGTACTCAATGACCACAATAGATTTTTCAAATTCGGGTTCAAGTGCCTTGCCGCTCTTTTTGTCCCAGACAACCAGGCGCCCGGACGGACAGTTTCCCGCCTCTTCGATGGCAATGTCCCGGGCCTCGTGAATATCTGATTGCCGGGTGAGGTTCCAGATGCCACCTGCACGCATACAGAACCGGGCGTGGACGCACATACCGTCAGAATCAGTCAGCGACAGGTCGGGCCCGTCAATTTTCTCTGCCCGGTCAAGATACGGCACATCCTCAGCGGTCTCGGTGCCGTCAAAGGGGATTTTTGCATGGGTGCCGTCGCAGAAGGGTTTATTTTTCGAATGCCCGCACCGGCACAGGGCGTACTGTTCCTTCAGGGGGTATGTCCTGATCTCGTGCCAGGTACTGCAGTATCCCTCTGCATCGTTGCGGATCTCCTTTATGGCGAGGGGGATACCTCCTGAAACAATGTAGGGACCGTTTTTGCTCACCCTGACCCTTTTAAGATCTGGCGGTGAGGAGAGGGTTTCTTTTTTTTTGGACATGAAGTTCCTTGTATCCTTTTTCACTGGTTGACCTTTTACGGTTTCTGATCTGTTACAGGCGGATCTTGTGGATCCCGGCAACCAGATTTTTACGATTCTAAAATACGGAAAAAGTCAAAAAATATCCATGTTCCTTACTGGCTCTCTTCCGTCTGCAGAGCGGGGCAGAAATTGCAGATGGAATAGAAGACCTCTTTTTCCTTGTCCCGGATCAGGCAATAATAATCCCTGCCCCGTTGTTCAACGGAAAAACCACCGGGGAATGGCATCCCAACTGGATGTCCCGGCTCATCGACGACGAACATGGTGAATGCAGCTATCAGGTAGTAAAAGAACCGGTTCTTCGGATTCCGGAAGTAGGGATTGCGTTCACCTGAATCATTCCATGAAAAACACCCTTCGGGAAGCATCCCGCAGAATTTTCGGAATGTTTCCGGATCACGGATCGGATCGTTCATCCTGCCAAATGCCCTCGTGTGATGCAGGACAAGGAGCTGATGATGTTTTCCAAAAAGCTGTTCACGAAAATAAGGGCGGATCCTTTCCCGGTAGGGAGAAGGCAGATTATCGATCTCGTTATTGAGCCGGCCTCCGATCATCTGGAGATCGAATATCGTATAGTCCTGGATTTCGTGGGCGAGTAATGCGCCAAGTTCACCTTTGGTCCGGGCGCTACTGAGTCGGACGACGGTTTCCCGGATCACCCTGCCTGCTTTTTCGTGATCTTCGAACGGTTGGATCAATTTTGTCGTTTCCATGAACCCCGCACCTGATCTGTCGTAACAGTTTCTCTCCAGTGCACAAAAAACAGATAGGTGTAGTATGGCAAGGGGGTTGTTGTACCGTTCATACACTATCGGTATCAACTGCATTCACTGCGTCCACCCGACCCTGGACACACTCCGGGGTACACCATGGCAGAATGTTCCCCGTGATACGACACGGCGCAGCAGGTGATGCGCTCTTTAAATCTTTAACCCTTTTGCCACGCGCTTACCGAGTGCTACATCCGCCTTCGTCAGGTTCGCAACCATCCTCTTCTGGATCTCCTTCTTTGCATGCGAGAGCGGATCAATGATATTATCAACGAGATGGTCCTGGTCTTTTTTAGATAACGACCGGTAGCGTTCCCCGGCCTGCTGGAAATCGTTGGTCAGCACGATTTTACGGCGGACCTCTTCCCCGACAATCGGGCGACCGCCAAATACGGGACCACCTGACTGTTCCGGCATACCTCCACCAAGAGTATTGGGCTCGTAGTTCACTGTGCCGCTGAACCCTTCCCCGTTCTGCATTGAACCGTCACGCGTGTTGTTATTGACCGCTGCGTTCGGGCGGTTGATGGGGATCTGGAGGTAATTGGGCCCCAGGCGGTGGCGCTGGGTATCTGCGTACGAGAACAACCTGCCCTGCAGGAGTTTATCAGCGGACGGTTCAATCCCAGGGATAATGGAGGCAGGGCAGAATGCAGCCTGCTCGACTTCCGCAAAATAATTCTCCGGGTTCTTGTCAAGGACAATCTTTCCCACCGGCATGAGCGGGTACTTGTCCTCAGGCCAGGTCTTGGTTGCATCGAGCGGATCGAAGTCCAGCCTGAACTCGTCCTCAAACTCCATCAGCTGGACCTTGAGTTCGAACTCGACTGTTTTTCCTGAAGCGATCCAGTCGTAGAGGTCCCGGGTGGCGACATCCGGGTCTTCACCGGCAAGCCGGGTCGATTCGTGGCGGTCAATGGTCTCGATGCCGGCGGCAGGCTTCCAGTGGTACTTGACATACCTGCCTTTGCCCTTGTCATTCACCCAGATGTAGGTGTTGACCCCGAACCCTTCCATCTTCCGGTAACTTTTTATCGTGCCACGATCGGAAAACAGCCACGTGATCATGTGGATGGACTCGGGAGTTAAGGAGATGAAGTCCCAGAACCGGCTGTTGGCCGATGAACTGACAGGAATATTGGTGTCCGGTGCGGGCTTGAATGCATGCACCATATCCGGGAACTTGATCGCGTCCCGGATGAAGAAGACCGGCAGGTTGTTTCCGACAAGGTCATAATTCCCTTCTTCGGTATAGAATTTGACGGCAAAACCGCGGGGATCCCGCGCTGAGTCCGCAGACCCCCGTGCCCCGACGACAGTCGAGAACCGGACGAATACCGGCGTCTTTTTCTTTGGGTCCTGGAGAAATTTTGCCTTTGTATAGGGTGCCAAACTTTTGGAGACCTGAAAATACCCGTGAGCACCGGCACCTTTTGCATGCACCACGCGTTCAGGGATCCGCTCTCGGTCGAAATGCGCCAGCTTCTCGATCAGGTGAACGTCCTGCAGGAGAACCGGTCCACGCTGCCCAGCGGTGAGAGAATTCTGGTTGTCAGCTACCGGAACTCCCTGGTTTGTTGTAAGGGTTTTTTTCGCCATGATAGACCAAGGTAGAAATTATCATAGTCATATTTAATACAATTGGGTTCGCGGCAGGACCGTTGGTTTTCAGACGGATACCTACAAGAAAATCAAAATGACAGGTTGATTAAGGATACCTCCCACCTTTTTGTCAGGTCGACTGTCTCAATATAATGACTACGTGTGCACAATCAGCCGGGTTTTCTTGAACACCATGGAAATTTATATACAAATTCGGCTCTGTTGAAACCCTCTTTTTCCCGTCATTCGGTAATTCTCTGCGGCAGCTATGAGAGTAACCCCCTTTCTCCCCCCTAGGGGGAGGCAGCCCAAGGGGAGCATCCCCTTACCCCCTCTTTTTTCGGAGTATTATTTTCAACCTTATCAGGAGTTATCGCAATAGGGGAGATGCCCGAGCGGCGGGGGCGGAAGCACGATGTGCTGGAGCCCCCAAGAGCGATTGATTGTTTCTATGAGGGTTTCAACAAAGCCACAAATTCATAAAAAATTAACAATCGGGGGTATTCCTCAAAGATAATATTTAAATAGTATATTGAATAATTATGGTTTATTACGATGGTTGGAGGTGATTTGCGTTTTTAGCCGGGGGTCGTCCCTTCTCTATGTACTGCGATGCGCAAAAGCACACACCTTCATCCGGCCGTCAGGTAACTGCGGCCGGTCGTTTCATCCTCCACCATACTAAAATACCATAATAAACTCTTTTTCTCGTCGTCGTTCCTGGTCTGCACAATGAGCATGTGTGCCGGAACCTGTCATCTCCGGATAACCGGCCCGCTGTAGTGACAAAACGCCTTTTTCCCGGTTCAGACGCGTAATTGTTGATAGTGCCCGGCAGGGATTACACCCCAAGGGTCATCTGCCGGGCATCACGCTTCTCAAATGATGAGACACGGAGTCCGATAAGCCGGACCCTGGTACTCCCGCAAAGACTCCGGAGCAGTTCCTGCGCATGGCTGTGCAGGGTTGAAGCATTGTCGGTAAAATGCAACAGGGTTTTTGCCTTGGTCTTTGTTACAAAACCCTCGTATCTCATTTTAACGGTAATAGTTTTGAACCGGAGCCCTTCTCCCGTCAGGTTCCTGTGCACATCGTTACTCAGCTCATCCATCGTGAGGAAGAGGGTTTTTGGATCATTCGTATCCATTTCAAAGGTTGTCTCCTTAGAAATGGACTTCATTTCATCTCTCTCTTGTACTTCACTCTCATCGATCCCGAGCGCCACATCATGAAGCCAGGTGCCCCCGCGGCCAAACCGTGCAACCAGGCGCTGGACATCGTGTGCTGCAAGCTCCCCGATGCTCCTGATCCCAAGTTCGTGCAGTTCCAGCTCGGACTTTTTTCCGATCCCGGGGATCTTCCGCACCGGCATCGGTTCAAGGAATGCAGCTATGTTCCCGGGTTCCACGAGCGTCAGGCCGTCAGGTTTCTTAAAATCCGATGCGATCTTTGCAACAATCTTTGACGGTGCCACGCCCACTGAACAGGACAAGCCGAGTCTGGTCCTGATCACCATTTTGATCTCCCCGGCGAGGGCGTGTGCCGCGGTAAAACTGCCAAACGGGGTCAGGTCCAGGAACGCTTCATCGATACTTACCTGCTCGGACCGGAAGCCGTACGAGCGGAGAATGGTCATTATGTCCGATGAAATCCTTGCATACAGCGGGAAGTCCGGGGGGAGGAATACCGCGTGCGGGCAGAGAACAAACGCCTGCGAGATGGGCATCGCTGACCGTATCCCAAACGCCCGCGCCTCATACGAGCACGTTGCAACAACTCCCCGTCCCTTACCGTGTTTTGGGTCAGCACCGATCACCACCGGTTTTCCCCTGAGTTCCGGGCGTTCACGCGTCTCCACTGATGCGTAAAAACTGTCCATGTCAATATGGAGGATGATCCGTGATGAGGTTCCCCGGGGGATACCGGTCATCATTCCGGGACCAGACTTCTGGTCACATTCCAGTACGTCTGTCATGATGGTAGTGTGGGAATGGCAAAGTCATGGAGCGTGCACTGCCGTTCGCGGAGGGTGTTTTTGAGCAGGTGACCCTCCTCGATAAACCGCTGGAGGGGCAGCGTGAATTTTTCTGATACATGGGAAAGGGCTGACCGGATATCTTCAAACTCAAATGCCGGCTGCTGCATTGCACTCCTCACGTTCTCCCGCACATTGAATACCCCCATCGGTACATACCCGTGCAGTGCCTCCCGCAGGATAATTGCCCCGGCCTGTTTTTGTTCCTGCGCCAGTGCCTCGAGCACTGCCATCTTGCAGGAATAATAACACCCGCCGAGAGGTGAATATCCCGTCTTCTTTTTGTTTCCCTCATGATCGGAGAAGACCAGTTCCTCGTTGCCCAGCACGTGCAGGAATGCTTCCGACCATTCATACTGCCAGCCGGTCGGCATGAGAAGCACCGCGTAGTTATTGTGCAGGCTTGAAAATTCATGCACCCGCCATGTGTCAAGGACCGGGTATTTTTTTACTTCACGGAGAAGTCGATCGCCAATCATGGTGTCGCAGGCCGTGATCGACCACCGCGTCGGTACAAGTCGCCTCCCCCGCTCCTTTCCCATGGTTCCCACGGAAAATGCCTTCTGGATGCTCGAGAACGCAACACCCTGTTTGTGCAGGTCAACAACGGCATCAGCAGATTTCAGGTCGGTATCGTAATACACTTTCTCAAGACTCCGGTCCCATCTCCCGCTCTCAATCTCAAACCGCTCGATCGGGGCACTTGGCCCGAACGGGGTGTGCTCCTCAGAAAACGACATCCCCTCCGGTTGGCTTAAAAATGAGACATCACTCTCGACTGAAGTGTCCGATAAGGAGATCTCCTGGAGTTTTTCAACAAACCGGTTATCAAGATCGGCTGCGTTGACCCTGTGCTTGCCCCGTACCAGGTTGAGGCGGTAGCCGATGATCTCCTCCTGCGTCTTGTGCCCGGAGATCCATGATTCGGGCATATCCATGATCGCCGTGTCACCATGCATCGGCGCGATCATCGGGCCGGCGTAGACATCGGGATAATTCCAGCTCCCGATGAACACCGATGGTGGTGAGCTGCCCTCCAGTTCTTTTCCCACCGCCACCGATTTCATCTGCATGGTGGCTGAGGTCAGCTGCCTGAGATATGCACCCTTTCCTATCATCTCTGGCAGAGTGTTGATGAGGTATATATTAAGGGGTGAGGTATGCAGGGAGAAAGTGAACCGGCCAAAGATCGAAAAATAAAGGAGAACTTTCGAACCATTACGACTCATGAAAAGGGCTGGTATATGATGACGAGCTGAGTGAAAACCTGAATTTATCAGGGAGGCGGAGATCGTTTCATCGGGGCGACGTCGGCACCCTCCATCTCACCCTCCGCCCATGCATACCGCTCCCGGATAGTCGGGGGGAGCTCACTCTCGGCGATGGTGACAAACCCAAAATGGCTGTAGAACCCGGTAAGGTTTTTTACTGAATGCATATAGAGGGGGTCATGCCCGCATGCCTCGACCAGACCCCACATTACCGCATTCGCATACCCGTGACCGCGGTGAGCGGGGGGTGTATACACAGCATCCACCTCAAACCCATCCTTATGCTTCCTGCACCGTGCAACAGAGACGGCCTCATCCATGGAGAATCCCGCAAATATGCGGTCAGTCCGCGAGTCTCCCTTTGTCTGGTGATAGTCTGTCCAGAGCGTTTCTGCAACCGGAAACTCCGCCGCGGTAAGTTCCCTGACAAGAGTGCCGGATGTGTGCCGTGCACCAGAATGACCCGCGGATGCCGGGCTTACCAAAAGAGGGCGGGGCGGGGCCTCCTCTCCTGTTCCCTCTATCCGGTAACCACCCGGGGGAACATGGATCACGAACCGTGCACCCTTCCCTTCCATCCCGGTTTCTGTGATAGTCATACCCGTTACCGCGAGGATCTCCCGGCAGATGAATAACCCGATACCTGCATGCCCACCGGCATCATACTCGAATATGTTCTGTTTCTTATCTGCGGGAATCCCGATACCATCATCGTTTACAACAAGGTCGAGCCCTTCATGGGTCTCATGATACGTGACGATGAGGTTATTAATTTTGATCCCATGACTGATCGCGTTTTCGGTAATGTGGACGAGGACATCCTTAACGAGAGGATCGGCATAAATCCCGAGTCTTTCCGTCCAGAACCTGACAGAAACGGATCCGGGGGTACGGGCAGGATTCCCGCTTTCAAGTACCTGCTGGACAGCCAGCCAGACCGGAGGGAAAGTCCCGAGAATTTTATATGATTCCGTGAGGATGAGCTGGCGGGATAAATTTATTGCAAGCACCCGCATCTGGTTAAAAAAACCCCGTGCTACGGTATCGGTGCAGTGCGTATCGGCATTTTTTACCGTTTCAGCCATCTGGTCGACCGTGTGCTGGATATGATCTTTTGAGATGCGGGAGAGAAGGTTGAGTTTATTGTTGGCAGCTGTCAATGCTTTCTCGGCATACACACGGCGGGTAATATCTACAAATGTAATGATTGTCCTCCCCAGGGGAAGGGGTGCTGCTGAGACAAGAACCGTTTCAAAACTCTCATCCGGTAGTAAAAATTCCGTCTCTGTTGCATGGACGACACCTTCGGCATTCAGCCGGGAGAACATATCCTGTTCAGAATCCCTGCTCCAGAAGGTGGTGAGTTGTGCCCTGGTAAGTTCAGGTGCCGTCCTGTGAAGGAGCGAGGAGGCTTTATCATTCACTTCCTCGATTACCCTCCCGTGTTCTGTTTCATGAACAAGAATGCTTCCTGCCTCTGAATGGTAAAAGAGCCCCTGGTACAGGTCCTCGCGCTCACGGAGCCGGGATGAGAGAAACGCAATAAGCCACCCGATCCCAACGATAACAATTGTCCGGACAAGTGTCTCGATGATGGTGCCGGATGAGATCCCTGCGACAAGAATAACCATGAAAAAATACGTACCGCCGATGCATCCTGCAATGAATAGTCCCCATTTCGGGTAACGGTACGCAGCAATCACCACCGGGATATAGAGGAGGTGGGGAATTGCAACGGAAATGCCGTTGAGGAGCCCGATAAGATTTACAACCAGTGTTGTGAAGGCTGATGCACCAATAAGAGTGTCCCAGACGAGGTCGCGTTTTGACAGGATCTGGGGCAGGTTCACAGGAAGATTCTCTCCTTTTTTCTTTAAGAGCCGGTCTGGTGATGAGCCAAAGCCCTTCTCATCAACGGCGTTTTCATTTCTGCCATTGAAGAGTCAGCGGCTGATGGTGGATCACTGGTGAAGAGTGGTTGCCGGCTGAATTTATTATCATTCCTCTTCTTTCTTTGGCAGGGCCGGGTAATTGTCACATAAATGATGCATACCTTCATTGTCCTCCACGTCATAGATATATACATTAACGGAGTTGTGTGAATTAGACCCAATAATAATGATGATGCTGATCCAAACGCAGTAAATGCGGACGGAACACCGGTTGTTCGTGTTCGCCTGCCCAAGAAATGGGCCAATGAACAATTCGCTTTTGCAGACCTGATGATGGGGGCAAACCATATCCGCGTCCGCTGTTATGACGGGGTCACCCGCATGGGGCGGATCAAGGGCAAGATCAAAAAGCGGGTCTGGATCCGGGAAGGGGATATCCTGATTGTAACCCCCTGGTCTTTCCAGGATGAAAAGTGTGACATCATATACCGCTACCTCCCCCCCCAGGCAGACTGGTTAAGAAAGAACCGGTACCTGTAAAACAATCTTTTTTTTCACGGGGACTGCCCGTACTGCACATTACAGGGTGCTCCTGCTGGATTTTTTAGACCGGATCTCCCGTGGGGATATTTGAAATCATGTTATTTTCCTGTTAAATCAAAAAAAGGGAATAATCCTTGTTTTTTACCATCTCTTTATCGTGTCAAAAAAGAAAGTACCTGCTATCCTTATGCAGCACACGGAAAAAAATATCAGGATAATTCGTGACAAGTTGAGCCGGATCGGTATCGGTGAGAAAAAACTGGATGATACCACCATTCTGGCATCCTATAGTATCAACAAATTCGGCCAGTTGTGCGCCCTCCCCAAAGTAATTCCGCCCGTTCAATAAAACGGGTCCCCTTTTTTTACTTCCTGACAGAGTAACCGGTGTTTATGAGAATCCTGGTGACCCTGGCTTCCCATAGTTTATCATCCGGTTCGTCCAGGGGATCAACACATTCCATCCAGAGCCGTGTGAGGTCAGCATCTTCAGAAACGAACGTGCGCTGGTACATGATCCGTCCGGCCCGCAATCCTGCAGTATTCAGGATCAGCACCCGCCAGCACCCGTAATCCCTGCAGATCTCCGGGCGGGTCCGGTGGACCGTGCAATAGGATTTCCTGTCCACCGGGTTATATCTCAGAAACGGGCATGCTTCCGGCTGCTCCCGAAAAATGCTTTTGTCAAGAAAGAGACTCTGTTTGTCCTGGTCGACGACCACTACGGTTTTTTCCCCGGTGTACTGGTTATTGACCAGGAACTCAACGTCGGAACGGGTCTCTTTTATTTCGTGGACCTGCCCCATGTGGTGGCAGCACTCCCCGCACTGCTGGCATTCAAATACCATTTTTGTGAAAAGTCCCTGTGATAGTCCAAAAGATCAGCGGATGCTCTGCCAGATCGCGAGCCCGAACTCAAGGGCGATCAGGATGATGATCACCCACTCGAGGAAGTTTGAGTGCTGGATACGGACTTCATCGGAGAGCATCGAATAATTTTCCCGGATCACATCGATCTTCCGGGTCACGCTTTCACTCCACTGTCTGCTCCGGAGAACCTTTAAGGCGGTTGCATATACGCGGGCATAATAGACATCCTCCGTGACTTTGATCAGGTTGTCAACTTTTTCGATCACTTCCGATATCTCGGCATAGGTCTCCATCTGTTTTGCCATGATTGCATGGTACTGGCGACTCCGGCGGAACTGGGAGAGCCGGTCGGCATGCTCAATATCATCATACATCTTCTCCATCTCGCGGGTCAGTTCCCGGTCATAGTAGCGCAGCTCAAGCACCTGCACATTGGCAAATTCTATGAGGTCAATCAGGTCAGTCGGGCTCTC
This sequence comes from Methanoregula sp., assembly GCA_026394695.1. Taxonomy (GTDB): domain Archaea; phylum Halobacteriota; class Methanomicrobia; order Methanomicrobiales; family Methanospirillaceae; genus Methanoregula. The sequence continues at coordinate 6,097 of JAPKXT010000182.1, read as the reverse complement.
GGGGTTGCACAGGAGGGCCGAATCCCAGGAGAGGATGGCGAGGTCATCGGTGGTATAGCTGAGCGAATTCCTGAGGATCTCATCCCGCATCTGGGAGGAAGTGTTGGTCTTTTCACCGATTAAGAGCGGGACCGGATCGATCGAATCGTCCCGGTGTTCCGTCACGTAGACCGTGTAGTCCTCATAGAAATCGGGGTCGATGGCAAAGTTTTTGATATGAGGTTTGATGATCTCCCCGAGCGTTTTGAGGTACTGGACATAGAATTCCGATAATCCTTCCTGCCCGGCAAATAAAAACGCGATCTCTTCTAGCGTTGAATAATGTACATCCCTGTTTTCATAGATAAAACAGAAGCTGATTGCGCCGATATCATAGACGCGGGCAACTACGGAGAATTCAAACGGTTTGCCGTCCCGCTCCACCCGGATGGGATGCATCTGGATCATGAGCGGGGGGTCTTCGATCATGATGGACTTTTGCTTGACCCGGACAAAACTTGACCGTGCCGTAAAGTAATTCTGGGCGAGAGCTTTTTCCAGCCAGTCGAGATCTATCTCCCTGCCGATATCATAGATCCGGTAAAAACGGAGTGTTATCACGCTGATCTCCTTATTTGGGCGAGTCCTTTTATGGAGCAGGATTGTCGTTGCGGACGGATAATTATTTTCCCCGGCATCCATCCTTTGTTAAAAAAAGCTCAGATTAAGTACTACTACACCGAACCATCTGATCAGTACCTTATGAGTCCACCTGCCATAAAAGGCGAGGAAGTAAAAAAGGATTTGGCAAAACCCCTGCCCAGCTGCAGCTCTCTTTCCGATACTGCCAGTATCATCAGGATTGACCATTTAACAAAGATCTTTTACGAGAAGAACCGCAGTGTCACTGCCGTCGATGATGTCACTCTTGAGGTCAGGAGAGGAGAGATCTTTGGTCTTTTAGGCCCCAACGGGGCGGGAAAGAGTACCCTTATCCGCGTGCTGACTACCCTGCTCCGCCCGACCAGCGGCACGGCATGCGTTGATACCTATGATATTATCGAGGACCCTGAAAAGATCCGGAGCATCATCGGGGTCTGCCCGCAGAATAGTACGCTTGACGTCGAACTTACCGCGTATGACAACCTCGAATTTTACGGGAAACTGGTAAACGTTGACGACCGCGTCCTGGACTCGCGGATATGGGAACTTCTCAAAATGACGGAACTGACCGACCGTGCCCATATGAAGGTCCAGACATTCTCCGGGGGCATGAGACGGAAACTTGAGATTGTCCGGGCTTTTATTCATCACCCGCTCATCCTGTTTCTCGATGAGCCGACCATCGGCCTTGACCCGGAGGCCCGGCATGAAGTCTGGCAGCAGATTGCAAAACTGAATGAGGAAAAGACAACCATCATCCTGACCACGCACTACATGGATGAGGCGGAAAAACTCTGTGACCGTATCGCCTTTGTGGATAAAGGGCGGCTTATTGCGCTGGATGTGCTGGAAAACCTGAAACAGTTAATTCCTGCCGGTGACCTGATCGAGATTGGTGTTGACAGGGTTGATGACAGGATCCCTTCGGGAATTCGGGACATTGCACTGATCACCTCAGTTGAAGTCAAGGACAAGAGGGTCATCATCTATGCAAAGTACTGGAGTAATGTATTGCGTGATTTTGTTTCAGTCTTTTATAAATTTTCCGTGAGCATGTGTTCCTTCTCGATTAGGTCACCCTCGCTGGAAGATGTTTTCATCCACCTCACCGGTAAAAAACTGGATGATGGCGGGAATACGGATGCAAAACCTGCACGCGGGGGGCGGCCGTCATGATCCGTGGGGCAGTCGCGATCTTCAAACGGGATTTCAAGAAATTTCTCAGTAACCCGTTTGTCGTCATTATGACCCTCATGATGCCCATCATGTACCTGGTCATTTTTGGCAACGCGATGGGCGGAACCATCAGTCATATTCCGGTCGGGGTTGTCCAGGAAGTTCCACCCTATAATGATACCCCGCTGTTTACCCAGGCAGTGCCGGCACTCAATCATATCCCCCAGAAAGACGCTGGAAAAATGCTGGATGTCACGGTATACACCGATGAAAAAACAGCCAAAGAGGACCTGGCAAAAGGATTGATATCAGCAGTTATTGTTTTTCCCTCAGAACTATCCAATGATAATGCAGTCCGCCTGTATGTCGACAGTTCGAACTCCATCGTTCCTTCCCTTGTGGAAGCAGCAGTACGCGGTGTCCTTGCTGCGCTCGGGGCACATAATCCGGTGGCGGTCAATAAAATTTACGGGGATATCAAATACATCCAGTTCTTTGGCGTTGGTGTAATCATGATGGCAATTTTCACCTCTACCATGTTCGGTGGAGGAATTGCCCTGATAAAGGACCGCGAGGCCGGAATTCACGAGGGTTACCTTGTCACCCCGGTGAAGCGCACAAGTATCATCGCCGGGATTATTTCCAGTGGTACGATCAGGGCATTTATTGCGGGATTTACCATCTTCCTGATCGATATTTTAATTACCGGCATTATTATCCAAAGCCTCGAAGACTTCCTGCTGGTCGTCCTGGTGATATTTATCGCGTGTGTCGGGGTTACCAGCCTGGTTGTTTATCCTGTTCATGACTTCCGGGGCGTTTTATCCCGTGATAGGGATGCCTGACTGGCTGCGCTGGATAACGGTGTTTAATCCCGAGTACTATGGCGTGGATGCACTCAGGGGTATTATCCTCCGCGGCCAGGGACTCGATGTCATCGGCATGGACCTTATTGCCTTATTGATATTTTCCGGCGCCATGTTTATTCTCGGCATCGCCACGTACCGGCGTACCCTGGAATAAGTATACAGAAGAGCACTGAATTTCCCATTTTTAAAAAAAATAGGCTCTGTTGAAATCCTGGAGAGAGACAAGCAGTCGCTCTTGGGAACTCCAGCACATCGTGCTTCCGCCCCCGCCGCTCGGGCATCCCCCAATATTGCGATAATCATCAGAAGGTTGATGAAAAACCTTAACAAAAGAGGGGGCAAGGGGATGCTCCCCTTGGGCTGCCTCCCCCTCTGGGGGAGAGAGGGGGTCACCATCCTGGCTGCCGCAGAGAATAAGCGAATTACAGGAAAAAGAGGATTTCAACAAAGCCGATTTAATCTTTCTTTTTATTTTTATACGGTCCAGTAATTTGACCTTTTGTAAAATTCTTCGAATCTCTTTCTGCAATGTGGCTGTCCTTGTGTGTTTTAGGGTTGTGAATTCGCTTTGTTGCCATACGTTGAAATATACTTCACAAGCAATAAAATTATCTTTTGAGACAGAGATACGCCCCGACCTCGATTTTTTCCCTGTATTTTTTACATTATTCACGGTTAATTGTGTATTATATAAAAAATAGGTGATTATTTTGCACTCCTTGCAACATTAATAATTACTTTTTTTTCAGGTTGCGATGTTCTACACGTATCCGGTGTTATTAACAGAGAGTATGATGTTCTTTATCGTCCTTTGAAAGACCTGATATCAGGCAGAAATTTTAAAAAACCATTGTACGAACACAATTCTGTCCGGGGTATGCCGAATATATTTATATTAATATTCTCCAAATGAGAGTGTGTTATGTCCCTGTCCGGATTAATCCAGACAGCAGAATTATAACAGGTCTCTTTCACGGCGGATATAATAATCCAGAAGCCTGAGACTTTCGATTAATTCCGGGTGATCCTGCAGGAAGAGAGGATATTATGCCGAATATTGACAATTTTACCCTCAAGGACATGGTCGGGTTCTCGGCCGCATTACGACGGATGGGATCGGATGCGACCAGTATGGAAGAGGTGGCCGATAGGATCGTGCATTACCTGCACGATCATCTGATTGACAAAAAAACCGATGAGAAAGCTTGTGTCCTCGTCCGTTTCTTCAAGACACACGCCTATGGAGATCTCGATGAGGATCTGCAGGAATTTGCACGGAACATCCTGAATGCATCACCCGGATCTCCTGCAATGAAATGCCTCGTCCTGCTCGCCAGTGTCGGAATGCTGCCTGAGTGGTGCTCCCGGAAACAGTCCCGGGGACACAAGGTAATCCCCCTGCCCACCCGTGAACGCTTCATCGAAGCGTTCCCGATGGTCGGGGAGCTTGTCCAGCAGATGGGTCTTGAGGTCAACACGGTGTTGCAGCCGGACCCTGCAGTTATCATGGATATGGTACAGAAGACCTTCAACGTGTTTCTGGTTTCAGAAGCAGCCGGCAGCGTTTACATACCTGCACAGGATGATTTTGTCATCCCGTTCGATGTCCGTTCGGTGCTCGGTTTCGGTGGCATTCTGCCTTCGGGGAACCTCTTTGTAATCATCATGTTCAGCAAAGTTGCGATTCCACGGCAGACTGCAGACATGTTCAAGTCTCTGGCATTGAGCGTGAAGATCGCTATTTTACCCTTTGATGGCAAGACCATCTTCACCTGATTCTTATGAGAGAACAGACAGATTCTTTGAGGAATGAACTGATGGACAACGATATCACAGCAGAGACTGTACGCAATCTTGAAGCTTTGGTGGCCTCCTTAACCGAATTGCTTGACGTACAGGAAACGGTCGTGGGCGAACAGTCCGAACGGCTCAAGCAGAATGAAGAGGCCCTCAAAGAGACCAACGATCGTTTCCTCGCATTCATCAAGGAAGCGGCCATGCGGCTCAAGAACCCGCTTGAGGTGGTGGAAGGAAATCTCGCAATCGTCGTGAACGATATCGAACACGGCGAGTTTGAATGTATGAATGTGTCCCTCCTGATCAAGATCCAGATAAAAAACCTGGAGCAGATCCGAAAGAACATCATTGAGCTGAATAAAGTGATCGTTGATCATTCCGGTGAGCTGTCCGATGCATCGAAAAAATTCCTCACTGAATAGGTGTTTTTTGTGGCATTTCCCTTACCGGAATTAAAAGATGAGAAAATTTATCTCATCATGGCATCAGCCCAGAATATAAGGAGTAAGAATATTGAATTGATCAAAGAGCTGCTGGCCAAAGATTACTATGTTATTGTAATCACCACAAACCAGCCGTACGACATCTTAAAAAAGAATTATGAAAAACAAGGGGTCGTGATGGAGAAAATTTTCTTTGTTGACACCGTTACGAAATATGCCATGGGTCGTGATCACGAGCCGGTGAATAACTGCAGGTTCATCGGTGATCCTGCCGACATGACTGCTATCGGGATTGCAGTTTCGGAGTCATTAAGCGGATTTAAGGAAATGAAAGTCTCCCTGCTCTTTGATTCGGTTAATTCAATGCTGATCTACATCTCCTCCCAAAACATCACAAAATTTGTCCATTTTATCACCAACAAACTGCGGCTGATGAATTTTTCCGGAATATTTCTTGCTGTGGAAAAAGGCCTTGATCCGGACATGCTCACCCAGCTGATTACCTTTGTCGATGAAGTTATTGACGTTGACAAAACTCCCCCGGCAGGCTCCTGATGAGGATTTTTTTAATTATCTTTTTTATTAAATTCACTGACAATAATGTGTCATTTAAAAAAACGGGCTCTCTGAGAAATGCCCCAAAAAAATCCGGGCGCTCAACAGGATTTTCATCTTCTCTGGTACAACCAGCTCAACGGTGATACTCCACAAAAATATGATATGTCACCATCATTGTCCTGACCTGGGACATTATGTGGGTGAACGGGACTGTCCTCTCTGTTATCAATACCAGTGCTGCCAGAACCACCAGTGCAACAACTGCGGTTCAAAATGATACAGATTCCTTTATACGGGAGTTTAGAGGTAGTGATCATTATTCGTGTTATGGTTTTTGTTCCTTCCCGTTATTCTCATTACCCTTATTCCTGATCACCACCAATCCCTTTAATTGCAATGTCGCTCACAACCGGGACGAACCGGCAGTTCTCTCCCGATCGCCGGATGATGTATTACCTGTTCCTGCTCGGTTTCTTTGCGATATTTTCGACAACAATCTCAAAAAACCCGGTACTCCCGCTCTTCTCGCAGGCAATGGGGGCAAATGATACCGTGATCGGTCTGATTGCTGCCGTTTCACCGCTCGCCGGGATCCTGTTCTCGTTTCCGGTC
>JAPKXT010000195.1 GCA_026394695.1 Methanoregula sp. | reverse complement strand
GGGCGAATGCCACCATACTGGGTGAGTGTCTGCATATGGTCACAGAGTTTTTTTGCCAAAGCTTCGACTTCTATTGGCTCATCGTAAGAAACCCGGTTGATCTGGCATTCGATCCGTGCCCGGTCTACCAGAGCACGCGCATCCCCGACGAGACCGGATGATGCAACGCCTATGTGTTCATCAATCTTAAAAATTTTCTCAATAGATGAAGCTTCGAGGAGCTTTGAGCTCACTCGTTTATCAACTATCAGGACGACACCGTCTTTTGCCTTGATGCCGACTGCGGTCGTCCCACGCTTTACTGCCTCGCGGGCGTACTCTACCTGGTAGAGCCTGCCATCGGGAGAAAAGACCGTGATAGCCCTGTCATATCCCATCTGATATTGTGGTTGCATTATAATTCCTCCAGATCTTCTCTTGTCAAGAACAATCGGTTTGTATTTTTAAATCCCTTTTCAATTACATCAATCTTCTGACCGTCACAATGAGTTATCCGGACGGGTTTTTTATCAAAAGTGCATTCGCAGGGTACTGAATCTTCTGTGGCTGGTGTTTTCATTGTTCGTATCCTCTCGCGCAGACTTTCAATTGTACCAGAGGCCGCAACAAGGCGCAGGGCAATCCGGACATCTCGGCATGTTGTTATTGTTGAGAGGGCAATTGCCAGTTCCCGTTCGGTTCCCCGATGGCACCGGATTACTACGAACCTTCCTTCCGCGGCGACAACTGCCGGTATAATTACCGCGGCCATCACATCACCCCAGAGTGAAGTTACAGCGTCGGACACCGTGTAATACAGATCTTTTTGATTAATCGGAGTTCCTGCGGGTTCGACAGAGACCAGAAGATACCGGCGTTTCTCGCGCAATGTGGGAGGGCGCGTACTCATCGGATCACCTTTACGGCAGGATCGGGAGGGGTAGTAATACGATCGACGCCAAAAAAACCTTTTTCAACATCAGGGATGTCCATTCCAAGGAGGGAACAAAGTCCGGTAATTTCACGGACAGCACGCATATCCATGACTGAATGCGCGTATGATGAGACAGTGATCGGGAACTCAAACCGCTGCTCGAGGATAAGGACATCCCGGAACCTGTGCATAGCCCGCTGTCGTGTGATGCCTCTTCCCGATAAAAAGAGTGACAGGTCAAGATCTATTGCAACCCGGTTATCTGCTGCCATCCTGGCGGCTACATGATCGAAAGCGGTTTTTTCTGCAGACTGGATACCCCGGATGATATGAACTCCCTTAAGGCTGATTACAGCACGGTTGAAGCCGTTATCCCCGGCTTCCACGGATACAACTGCTTCGCTGTTTCTCTCCCGTTTGACACGGTTGATAATATCTTTTAACGGAGTGCTCCGCATGATAATGCCGGTGCGAACTTCAATCCCGTAAAATTCACCAGGAGGTATATCAACGGCAACAAGACGGTCAAAACCCAGATTTTTTGCTTCCAGTGCCATCCTGCGCACCGATGAATCCCCACATGGGTATGGAAAGACACAGGCATCGGTGATCTTCATGAAAGTAAATTTAGAGTAAAAAAGGATAAGATTATTTGCCCTGGTTCGCGTGGGAACGAATGCTTGGGCGGGTCTTTTCTGTACCCTTGCCCCGGGTCAGCATACCTCGCCCCTTTAATCCTGCAGAGGTCTTGCCGCGCTCAGCCCGGCCACGGTGCGTGGAGTTTGCCATCCATGCAAGGTTCTTGTCAGCCCGGATTGAGGGGTGATGGCCGTCGACAAGGATTACCTCGTAATATTTCAGTTTCCCGTCCTGCCCGACCCAGTAGGAGTTGAGCACTTCCATATTCGGGAATCGCTTTGAAGCGCGCTCTTCAGCAATCCGCTGGATACTCTTTCCTGCCGTTGAATGGTTCTTACCCATACGCGCAGAACGGCGTGCGCGGACATACCGCGATACCCTGCGTCCACCGCGGCGAACCTGCACGCGTGCAACTGCGATGCCCTGTTTGGC
>JAPKXT010000118.1 GCA_026394695.1 Methanoregula sp. | reverse complement strand
GTCTCCTCGTCAGGAGCATCAAGCGAGACATACATCTGGTACGGGTTGCAGCGGGCAAGCACATCGGGATTTGTACCATTGCTGACGAGGAATGTTGTGTAGCTATTGCGGTTGAACAGGTCAATAAGCTGGGGAAGTTGCTGGTAGAGTGTGGGCTCTCCGGAGAGCGAGATCGCTACATGTTTTGGTTCCAGCGCTTCCTGCCACCGCTCTTCGGTAACGGTATTATCCAGAACTGCATTATACCCGGCAAGTGCCTTTTTCTGGAATTTGTGAATACCTGCCAGGATCGTTTCAGGTGCACACTCTTCTTCTTCCACCACTTCATGTTCAAACGAGCGCCAGCAGAAAAGACATCGCTGGTTGCAGCGCAGGGTGGGTGTCATCTGAACACAGCGGTGGCTATCAATCCCGTAGAACTGGTGCTTGTAGCACATGTCGCCTCCAGTGAGTGCCCGTTTGCACCACATACAGGGTTTGAGCGCTGCTGATGACGTCTTTTTAAAAAACTGGTAACCCTGCCTGCGCAGGGCTTCACATGGTGCTGATGGCATCGATTCCCAGTGTTTCGAGGGCCTCTTTCAAGGTATTCTGTACCGCCCTCACCAGCGTCAGCCGGCGGTCCCTGATCTTCCCTTCGCTTTTTAAGACCTGCTCAAAATGGTAGAACGTGTTGAACGTGTCGGCAAGTTCGCGTGAATAGGTGGCAAGTATGTGCGGGTGGAGCTCTGCAACAATCTTTTCGATAACTGAGGGGAACTTTGCAATCTGCTTGGCGAGCGCGATCTCCTGGTCGGTTTCAAGTTCATAGCATTCGGCAAAGGTGCCCGCCTTCTCAAGAATACTGCAGGCGCGGGCGTGGGCATACTGAATATAGGGACCACTCTGGCGTTCGAAGTCCAGCGCTTCCTTCCAGTCAAAAACCGTACTTTTCTCAGGAGTAACTTTTACAATATCATAGCGGATAGCAGCAAGCCCGACCGATTTTGCGATTGACTTCCGCGTTTCTTCATCCAGTTCGGGTCTCCTGATTGTGACTTCATCAAATGCACGTTTCCTGATCTCCGTGATCAGGTCATCGGCTGATACGAATTTCCCGGTGCGGGTACTCATCGAACCTTCCGGAAGGGAGACAAATTCAAAGTGGACAATCTCCGGCGCTTTTTCACCAATGAGTTTCAATGTACACTGGAGTTGTGCTGCGATAAGTTTGTGATCGGCGCCGAGTACATCGATGACCCGGTCGAAATTTGCCGCCTTCCATGCATGGAACGCAAGGTCGCGGGCTGCGTAGACCGAGGTACCATCACTACGCCGGATAACGTACTTGTTCTCAAACCCGAATTCTGAAAGGTCGAGCGCGAGTGTATCTTCATCTCTTGCCTGGGGGAGTTTTTTTAACTTCGCGATGATCCTGTCAGTGAACCCGTTGCGGATAAAATCGCTCTCCCAGACGAACCGGTCGTGCGCCACATTCAGGTTCTTCATGGTTACCTTGAACCCGTCAAGGCACCGGGAAACCTCCCTGCGGAACTTTTTTGCGGTAGCCGGATCCCCATGTTCTACCAGCTGCATCAGGATGTTTACCTGCTGGGTGATGGTAGGATCTTTCTCGATCTCGCGGTTTGCCGCAATGTAGACACGGGCAATATGGGCATCCTCTTTCTCTCCTTCCCATTGGGTGCTGTCGAGGTTTTCAAAGCCCCAGACCACCATTGCAATCTGGCGTCCCATATCATTGACATAATACTGCACCTCGAGCCCGTACCCTGCTTTGCGGAACACCCGTGCGAGTGTATCACCGATAATCGAGTTCCTGATATGGCCAACATGGAGTGGACCGTTCGGATTGGCACTTGTATGCTCTAAAACGACCCGTATTCCTTTTTTTGGGAACGAGCCATAGCCGGGTTTCACGGCCGCCTTCACCGCTTCACTGACGTATGCTGCGCCGAAAATAAAGTTGATATAGGGCCCTTTTGCTTCAACAGTGATTCCGGTGAGAGCGGGGTCTTTTACCAGTTCAGCTGCAAGGTCTTTTGCAATCAGGGCCGGCGCCTGCTTTTTCTGTTTTGCGAGGGTGAATGCAATGGTTGTGGCAAGATCGGCATGCTCCCCGCCATCGATAAGTTGTGCGTCTGTTACACCGGTTTTTTCTTCGATGACTTTACCGATCGTTTTGTATGTTTCCTGTAACATCAGCATCCCGTCCTGTAGCGCAGAATTGCAGCAATCCCACCGAATGCGGTAAAGAGGATTGACCCCTCTTCAAAATCATCTGAGATGAGCTCGACTTTGGCACTGCTC
>JAPKXT010000074.1 GCA_026394695.1 Methanoregula sp. | reverse complement strand
CCCAAGTCCGTTCACCATCTGCTCAATACGCTCGGGACGGAATGTGTTCTCGGTATCGATATAGATGGCACTCCCGTTAAGCCCCCCCTGGTCTTCGGGAAGCTGGACATTGACTGCCATCTGGTGGACGATCTGGCTCTTGCCGGAACCAAACTCACCGTACATCTCGGTGATAGCCTGGGTCTCCAGGCCACCTCCCATCAGGGTATCGAGTTCGGGAACGCGAAACGATAGTTTCCGGACATCCTTTCGCTGTTCGAAGATGTCTTTTCCGGTCTTGAACCCGCCAATATCTGCAGCTTCGCGTGCAGCTTTGATGATCTTTTTTGCGGTTGATTCGGAGATCTCCGAGATCTCGGAAAGTTCTGCCGGTGATGCGGTTGCGATACTCTCTACCGAGATGTACCCCGCTTCACGGAGTTTATCTGCGGTGCTCGGGCCTACGCCCGGTAAATCTTCAATCTCTAATGGTCCTTCAGCCATTTCTTGCACATCTCCTATGGCACAACAAGATGTTAAACTTGGGCATATATGCTCTCGGACTGCGTGGGGTGAAAGTGTGACGTACCGGTTACCGTTCTTCGATAAACCCGCGTACCTGCATCAGCAGGTCTTCAGCTTTGATATCAACCGGTTGGGAGTATTCAGCGATGATCCGGTTTCCTGAAAGGATGCCGGTTACCTGTATCTCAGCCCCGTGCGGAAGATCCCGGTCAATAAGATACCGTTGTGTGCCATTATCGATAAAGGTGCATCCCTGCCCGGCAATAATGGTCCCTTCAAAAACGATCGGGTGTGACTCCTCCTTTGGCACACGGACCGAACTTCCCCGCCCGACACTCAGCTCAATTCCCCCAAAACGACCGGGCCTTGCGGTTGCATGGTAGACTTCAATCTGGTCACCGGGCTGGACCGGGAGTAACGCTTTTTCACCCCAGATTACAACTTTTACCTCATCTTTGCCATCGCTCACGAGAATATTTCTCACCCAGGACGCGGTTCGGTTGCGGGAAGTAAACGATCGCGGTTCTTTTACCTCCTTCACGTCACCCCGTATTGAATAAACCCCCTCATCACTGACAGAACCAACCGGGGTGAATGGTACGGTGATCTCCTGGTCAGTGACTGCTACCGAACTCTTCTCATCGAGGCTGAAGGCTCTCCCGGTGCTGCGCCCGTCGGGTTTTGCACCGGTGATGTGGACGGGAGTACCCGGGGGGATATTTGTGAACAGGTCCGGTACCCAGGCTATCAGGCGGGCAGTGCCACGGGTATCGCCGATGACAGCTTCTGTCATCTCTCCGGTCGTCCCATCCCTGCGGCTGAAGGTACGGGGCTCTTCGCAGAAAATCAGGACCGCATCAAGGTCCACCGGGTCCGTTGACAGGCTCCCTGTACCGGACCCGTCTGCGGGCAGGGAACAGGTGATTTCGCAGCTTGCCTTGCGCAGGGCAAGTGCGTAAATTTCTGTTGTGCTTTTTGGCGGGTGTCGCCCGATGATCTCCAGCACGTCCCCCACAGCGATATCAACTACCGATCCTGCTTTTTCATCCCACAGGATGACCCGTGTAGTCCCGGTCCCGTCACCGACAAGCAGCGTGGCGACCCAGCCTCTCTCCCCGTCTTTCCGGTCAAATTCCTTTGGCTCAGTCTTGTCCATCACTTTGCAAAAAAAAGAAAAGAGGCTGGATTTTCCCGCCAGCCCCTTGATCTTCACATGCTGGCGGCCCAGTTCACCAATGACGAGCATGGCTGCAGTCGGCTCGTCAACGAGATCCCCGCACTCTTCGATCTTTGTCTCTACGCGCCGCTCGAACTCCTCTTTTGAAATGAGGTCATCGACCAGTGCATAGTGGAACAGCACAGGTTTTAGCGCCTCCTCACCGTTGCCATGGCGGGTACTGCATGGCAGCAGTGATATCTCCGGTAGTTTCGCCCCTGCGCATCAGCGATACCTGTGCACCCTGTATCAGGACCTCAGGACAACGGGGACGGCAATTGTACTGCGAGGACATTGCATACCCGTATGCACCGGTGTCAAGTACTGCAATGATGTCACCGGCAGCAACCTGCGGGAGTTTCCGGTCTGCTGCAAGAATGTCCCCTGTCTCGCAGATGGGGCCGGTGACGGTGTATTCTGTCGTGAGCGGGGCATCGGCTTTGTTCGCAACGATGACTTCATGGTAAGCATCATACATTGCGGGACGGATGAGCAGGTTGAAGCCGGCATCCACATTGGCAAATCTCTTGTGTGCCGATTTTGTCGAGTTGACCCGTGTCAGGAGAACGGTTGAGTCGGCAACAAGCGATCGCCCGGGTTCAACCCAGAGTTCCGGGGTAATCCCGCAGGCTTCGATACCGGCCCTGAATACGGGAACAACGTGTGCTGCATAATCTTCCGGTGTGGGAGCCGGGTCGGTGTCATGGTGGTAAGGAATCCCAAGGCCACCTCCAAGGTCGATGAATTCAAGTTTAACCCCCATACCCGTGAGTTCCTTTGCCAGCCGGACCATCACTTCTGCTGCCTGTACGAATGGCCCGATTTCAAGGATCTGCGAGCCGATATGGCAGTGAATCCCAACCGGTTGGAGATTTTTGCATGACATGGCTTCCCGGTATGCAGCAGGGATCTCGTTATGGGGTATGCCAAACTTGCTGGTTGCAAGACCGGTGGCAATCTTCGGGTGCGTGGGGATTTTCAGTGCCGGGTTCACCCGAAACGAAATTTTCGCTGTTTTTCCTGCCGCGTGTGCTGCTGCATCAAGCTGGTGGAGTTCATCGAGTGAATCTACTGAAACTTTCACGTCCCTCTCAACAGCAAGCTTCAGGTCCCCGGGTGTTTTCGAGCTGCCGTTAAAGAGGAGTTTTTCCGCCGGGATTCCGGCATCCAGCGCCAGATGGAGTTCTCCGGATGAAAAGACATCAGCACCTGCCCCCCGCCGGGCGAGCGCCCGCATGACCGCAAGGTTACCATTTGCCTTTGCTGCAAAAAGGACCCGCACCTTCGGGTACCGGCTGGTGAGTGCTTCTTTATAACTCTCGAACTGCTCGCAGACCCGGTCCTCGCTGGTCACGTAAAGTGGCGTTCCGTACTTCTGTGCGAGTGCAACGCAGTCATGTCCGTTGATATACAGGTGACCGTTTTGTATCGTGAGGTGGTGGGGGAGTTTCACAGGTCAAGCCTCCGCATACGTTCAATTGCTTCTTGTATCCTCACAACCGGTCGCGTGATGGCGAACCTGACATATCCTTCACCGCTTGAACCAAAACCAATGCCCGGGGTCGCGACGATACCAGCTTCATTCAGCAGTTTTGCCGAAAATGCCATGCAGTCCTGAACCGGCAGCCAGATGTAGAAGGTTGCTTCAGGTGAGGGGACATCAAAGCCAAGATCCCGCAGCCCGGCAATGAGCACGTCCCTGCGCTCCTGGTAGATAGTGCAGGCATTCCGGACACAATCCTGGGAACCGCTGAGTGCCGTGATCGCAGCCTGCTGAACTGCATTGAAGACCCCTGAGTCCACGTTGGTCTTGACCCGACCGAGACCTGCAAGGATATCTGCGTTGCCTACAGCCATACCGATCCGCCAGCCGGTCATATTGTAGGTCTTTGAAAGCGAGTGCATCTCAATACCGACCTCCATGGCTCCTTTTGTCTCCAGGAATGAGGGGGCACGATACCCGTCATACGCGATCTCGGAGTACGCATTGTCCGAAACGACCACGATGTTGTGCTCGGTGGCAAAGTCAACCACCTCACGGTAGAAACCACCAGGGGCGACTGCCGCAGTGGGATTATTCGGGTAATTAATGAACATAAGCTTTGCAGATTTAATGACTTTTTTTGGGATATCATCGAGCACCGGGACAAACGCATTCTCCCGGGTGAGCGGCATCTCATGCACGATCCCCTCGGCAAAGAGGGTGCCGGTCCGGTACACCGGATAGCCGGGACTTGGTGCGAGCACGTAGTCGCCCGGGTTTACAAATGCCTCTGCAATATGGGCGATACCATCCTTGGAACCCATGAGGGCAACAACCTCTTTTCCCGGGTCGAGTGAGACACCGAACCGGTTTTTATACCAGTCTGCCACTGCGGCCCGGTATGCGGGCATTCCTGAGTATGACGGGTAGTGGTGGTTTTCCGGGTTTTTTGCCGCTTCACAGAGCGATGCAACAATATGGGGCGGAGTAGGAAGATCGGGATCTCCGACACCGAGATCGATGATGTCAACACCTTTTTGTTGTTGTTTCGCTTTCATCTCGTCTATCCGGGCAAAAAGATACGGCGGGAGATTACTCATGCGTGATGCGTACATAGGTAGTACCTGTTAGAGTCCGGATTTATTGTAATTAACGCTCCCTCACACGTCCCTGCTTAAAAAATACCTGGTGTGCATGCTTATGCTTATTAGCCAGGA
>JAPKXT010000202.1 GCA_026394695.1 Methanoregula sp. | reverse complement strand
GCAGCGATTGCACATTCCCTGCTCTACGATCTCCTCACGGTTGATCTCGATGAGATCAGCAAGGAGCTCATTGAGCTCGTTGGAAACGGCAAGGAGATCCCGGACGGTCACCATGCCAATAACTTTGTTTTTTGCATCGATAACCGGCAGTCTCCTTACCTTATGCTTCACCATCATATTGGCGGCATCGCCAACAGTTTTGTCCGCACTCACCGTAATGAGTGGCGTACTCATGATTTTGTTCACATGAACAGTGCTTGGCTTGAGATCCTTTGCTACTACCTTGCAGGTAATGTCTTCCTCAGTCACAATACCGATTGGTTTGTTGTTTTCGATGATGATGACACTTCCAACCTCGTCGTGGCACATGGCTATTGCCGCCTTTGCGACCGTTGCCTCGATGCCAATCATGGTAGGATTGGTTTTCATTACTTCATGTAATGGAACCTGGGTCTCAAACCGAATTCCAGTGGTTGTCTTTTTCATGAGTCACCTCCTTGAAGTGCAATTTCTGATGATTACAATTAGCATACTCCCTCCCTTTCTATAAATACAATTTGGCGGGACCAACCAACAATGCGGGGCAGTAATAATGGGTGAAGATTTCCTGCCGTCACCGGCGAATCGGGAAGACAGATTATAAGAAACATAATAAAGAGCGATTTCTATACACTACTATCGGATTATGGTGAATATTTTGTACCTTTGTACAATGCGTTGCCAGGAAGGATTTCCATGAGGATATTTTATCAGACTTATGGTAAGGTAAAGAAGAAATTTTCCAATTTCCTCAACAGGTTTTTTAAGAAGAAGCGGACCCGTATTGGTATCTACGGCCCACCCAATGCGGGCAAGACAACACTCGCAAACCGTATTGCACGGGACTGGACCGGGGATGCAGTCGGCCCGGTAAGCGAGATCCCCCATGAAACCCGAAGGGCACGGAAAAAAGAAAATATCATCATCTATGGTGCAAATGGCAACACAATAATGATGGATATTGTCGATACCCCCGGTGTCACCACCAAGATTGACTACCATGAATTTTTGGAATTCGGCATGGACAAGGATGAGGCAATCATCCGCGCCCGGGAAGCAACAGAAGGGGTTGCCGAGGCCATGCACTGGCTTCGCGAGGATATTGACGGGGTCATCTACATGCTTGATTCAACCCTTGATCCGTTCATGCAGGTCAACATCATGATGATCGGTATCATCGAGAGCCGCAAACTACCGGTGATTATTGTCGCAAATAAGATCGATCTTCCTGATGCGGCCCCTGCACGGATACGGAGTGCATTCCCCCAGCACCCGGTTATTGCCATATCCGGTCTTGATGGACGGAATGTTGAGAGCCTGTACGAGACTATGCTTGAATATTTCGGGTGAATTGTATGCCGCACAAATGTACGAAATGCGGAAGGGAATACAAGGACGGTTCAACGGAGATTCTGAAAGGTTGCGCGAGTTGTGGTGGCAAAAAGTTTCTCTACGTTAAAGATACCGAGATCAACAAGGATGTCTTAGAAGAGAAGTCCATCGATGAGATTGCTGAGGAGTCTCATGAGGAAGTCCTCCATGTCGTAGAGCCCAGGACAAAAAAAGAAGTGGAGATGTATGATCGGGTGGAGACGATCCGGATCGTCTCTCCTGGTACCTACGAGCTCAATCTCGAAAAGATGGCGCAGGGTGACGAGCGGATCGTGAGCGTGGGAAAAGAGGGTAATTATATCATTGACCTCATGTCTATGGCAAAAGACGCGCCCAAAAAGAAGAGATCGAAGAAGAAATAAGTCCGTCTATTTTGTCTCTAATTCTTTTTTTATCCAGTCATAGGGAGCGGGCAGTTCAAGTTTTTCAAAAAAGTCATCCGTGCATGAGAGGCTGTTTACTACTGCCCATTCTGCACATCCATGACCAAAGCATCTATCCGGAAAAAACGGTCGGTTTTTTTGAGCCAGCGGATTTTCCACAAATTTGTGCCTGAGCATCTTCTCCAGTTTTTCTCCCAGTGTTTCTTTGTTATCACCCGGCCTTTCACCTTGTTGCATTACAATCCATTCGCGTTTGTAATGCATCAGGGAATTTCGGATTTCAATTAAGATGCGGATATTTGAAAAAACAGGATTATCTTCATCAAACAGGGGTTTTTCTGCGATCATGAGAATTTTCTGGTACTTGTTTACCAGGGGGGCACGATCAAAGTTCTTTTCGTTTTTCCATTTCTCACTGATGGTTTTTAAGAGCGTCTCGTTCTTTTCATCATAAAAGAAGTACGCATTATCCGCAGCATCAGAGTAGAGCTCATTGATAGTCGATTCAAGGAATGCAACCGATGAGAGGATCGAGTTGAGAATGAATGCCTCGTGCCTGAGGCGTGCTTCTTCGGAAATTTCTCCGGATTCTAAAAAACCCTTCTCGATCCTGTACCCCAGCCTGCACAATATTGCAGCAGATTGGATATATCGTACAGAGAAGCAGTCCCGGAACCTGATGGCTGATTCGTCGTCAATCGTTTCCAGAGGTATTTTATTCATCCTTACATTCCTTTTCTTTTCATGGGTAAAAAAGAGAAGACTAAAATCATCTGCCTTTCCCTAATCTTTTTGCGGCAACCATGATACCCAGCACGATCAGGAAAATTCCAATAATATAAGGCCAGAAGTTTCGAGGAGCCCAGATGATGGCGAAACCGACGATGATTATGAATAATCCGATCACCACAGAAATCCACCGGCTACCGTGCGAGCAGGAGGGAGCCGCTGAATCGGGTGCCGTCCCCTCAACCGGCTTAAGAAATCCCTGGGCAATGAAACCAAGACCAAGACCGATAAGTATCCCGGGCAACGGGTGGCCGGCAATCAGTCCTGCACCAAGTCCTATAAGGGCGCCGGCCACGACAAGGAAATGCCTGCCATGTCGTCGCGGGTGCTCATGCTCTTCAATCGTTGTCATATGCAGAAATACTGACTCCCGCCCTAATAAGATTTGGGACTGATCCATACGGACAAAATCGGGCTGTTATACGACATACGTGTGGATTATTGAATAAACTCGAACGCTCCCATCCCGAGATCCCCCGGGTTCCAGCTCTGGTGAAGGACCATCCCCCGTGCACCCGGCCCTGCTGCCCCAAATGCGGCAAGGAGCGGCATATAATGATCGGGATATGGGTGGGCCTGCCGGGCGTACGGAGCAATCGTCCGGTAGTTGACCAGGTTCACGCGATCTCCTCGGGTAACCGCACTGGAAAGCCATGCATTGAATTCTATTGCCCAGTCACCTGTGGGAGCACCCGGGCCCATCGAGGTTTGAGGATTGCCAAGAGGGTGGACTGCACCTCCACTGCCGAGCACAAGAACATCCGTTTCCCTCACTTCCCGGATTGCTTCACCGAGTGTCACATGATACGCCGGATCAAGGCTCTGCTGGATAGAGAGCTGGACAATGGGCACCTCAGCCTTGGGGAACATGAGTCTCAGCGGTACCCATGCACCGTGGTCGAGACCCCGCGTGGGATCGACTTCGCAGGTAAAGCCTGCATTCTTGAGAAGATCGACCACCTGCCCGGCGAGATTGGGACTTCCCGTTGCAGGATATTCGATGTGGTACAATTCCGGGGGAAACCCATAAAAATCGTGGATCGTCTCATGGTTTTTCCCGGTGTTAACGCAGGGCCGTACAGTATTCCAGTGCGCTGATATGCAAAGCACTGCCCGGACCGATCGGTAGCGGGAGCCCAGATCGACCAGGAATTGTCGTGCCGGGACGTGTTCAAGGGTAAGGGTGGGTGCGCCATGCGAGACAAACACCGTGGGCATCGGTTCAGGGGTCATCGATAACTACTCAGATGATGCTCTGGATTTGAGAAGGATATACATGCCAATGATGGCAACGAGATTGACGTGGGATACCAATTCTCTCTAAACTTTATGCATTTTCATCAATTCAAGGATTAGCAATTTTATAAAAAAAATGATAGTAATAAAATATCAGAAAATTATTAAGTCATCTATCCTTACAGGAACTCTTAGTACATAGTCAACATTGGTTTGAACTATTCCCAATACGCAGACAGGTCCTGCTTACATCAGAAATGATCCTGTCCAGCTGCCGGAAGAAGATACCGTGGGACCTAAGGACTCGTGGAACTGGGAGGATATTCGGGATGGCGCCCGACGTACGATAATTGGTGCGAAGAAGAATGTTGAAGATCCCGGTATATTCCATAAGATTGCACTCTTTCCCCTCCTTGCATGGATCGGTTTAGGCGCTGATGGTGTTTCATCCTCCTCCTATGGACCGCCGGAAGCCTTCATAGCACTCGGTGAACATACCTATCTTGCGG
>JAPKXT010000020.1 GCA_026394695.1 Methanoregula sp. | reverse complement strand
CCGCCTCGTGTTGATCATGGTAATCGGTATCATCGGGCTGTTCATCCCCATCAGTATCTACGGGCTCACATGGTTTGGCTGGCTGCTGGTGCTGTTTGGCATCTTTGGGCACTTTACCGCATTCCAGCGGGCCGCTTATGTCTGGAGAAAAGTAATTTAGGAACACAATCATTGCTTTTTTAAAAAAATTACGCCAGAGAAAGCCCCGCGCACGGTGGCGCAAGTTTCAACCTATCTGTTCTCGTGATTTCTCGCGGTATCTCTATCTCCAACAAGTGCACCGAATCCCAGTACTCCAAGTAGTGTGAATCAACCGAGAACGGGGATCTTGACCCACCGTTTACACTACAGAACCATTGTTAAACGAGCACTGGCGCGGTTTTAATGGGGAAAAGTACCTTCCATGGGTATTCAAAGATACATTGTTTCACGCGCAATCACGCGTCGTGGTTGTTATGAGACACGGGGAAACAAGGAGAACGGTGATCTTCGTTAATTCATTGGAATTCAATTGACGAGATCGCGGATTTTATTGGGTGGGATCGAGTCTGAATTGGAGGTACGTATCTTAGTTTCATGGTTTTTATTAAGAAACTGGCAATATACGTATAGACCGGTGAAAATTCAAAATGACAACGGGAGTTGAAAAACAGTTCAGTGACGAACTTACAAGCTTCTTTGTCCTGATCCTCCTGAATATAGCATTCGGTGCACTAGTCATGGCGTTTGGGCTGCAGTTCATCATCATGTCAGCACTGGCAGTGACAGGAGGACAAACCTCCGATGTGCTGCAAGTAATCCGGGGTGCGGTCGGTGTTGCTGGTGTGGTGCTCGGATTCTCGTGGCTCTACTCGAGTACAAAGATTATGCGAGGGTTGAAAGGGATACGCAGGGAGTACAGGAACCGTGCTGCTCCTGTATCTGATGAGACTGTTATCGGGTGGATTGTCGAAATGATGGCACACTACCGGGAGAACCGGAGTACTATCCGATGGATGACCCTTAT
Source organism: Methanoregula sp. (assembly GCA_026394695.1). Lineage (GTDB taxonomy): Archaea > Halobacteriota > Methanomicrobia > Methanomicrobiales > Methanospirillaceae > Methanoregula. The sequence goes on along the minus strand of JAPKXT010000020.1, from coordinate 1,878 downwards.
CTGTTCGTTCGGTGGCTGCATCTATCTCGCGCTGGGCATCGTAAACATCGTCCAAGGTATCTCTGCAGGAGCATCGCCCGGTGGTATGGTGATGCTGGGTCTTTTCTTCTTCGCTGCAGGGATCAACCTGACCATAGGGATCGTGACCCTCCTCCTCTCCACGTGGTTCCGCAGATATTCCGCATCGTGGGACTGCAGGCTGGCGGAAGTGTCACAGGCAGAGGATTCCCTTCGAAGTGCCATGGATCAGAGGTGACTATGACCGGCAGGAGAAGCACCTTTGAGATCTACTGGGAGATCCTTGTATTCTGTAAAACCCCCAAATTCTTTACCGGTATCATCAACCGCTGTGATCTCAACTCAAAGACCGGGCAGGAATATCTCGGGTTATTAGTAGGCAAAGGATACCTTTCCGTAATAAAAGAAGGGGAAAAGACCACATATGCCGCGACCGAAAAGGCTGCTGAATATATCGCGCTCTTTTCCCGGCTGTACCAGTCGCTGTTTGATGAAATACCGGGATTTAAATTATAGGGCGATACTGACAGCAGATACTGATAGAAATAGGGAGAACGGGCTGGAACGGGGGAAATGAACTTAAAAAAACACACCGTCAAACAATGTGTTATTAAAAAAATTATTCCGGATATTTCCGGACATCTACCGTTTGTGGGTTTTTTTAACGAACCACGCAATATTTTGGCCAAGCTGCCGCATTGTGTCAATACCCTCTTCGTCTGTTTCGACGTCACCGGGTTTGAGTCCTTTTGCGTTATTCCAGTAGCGGGATCCTGCCGAAAACATTCCGCTGATACCAAAATAATGATTAATGGTGTCAACAGCACAGACCGCGCCGGATCGCCGCTCGGCAGCGATTCCTCCCCCGGGATCCTCCCCGCGTGGACTACCAATTGACAAAAGCCGGTAAAGCGTTTATTCCACTTTTGGAGGGAATCAGTGAATGGGTTATTGAATATTGTCCTGAAGCTGCTGAGAGAGTCGAATAGCATAATTTTCGAGAACATCCAAGAAGAGCATTCAATGAAAATATATCCAGCAAATATCAGTAATTCCTCTTTGGAGTGTGATCCCACTTCCTTTTGAATGAGTGCAACATTGATTGCCGAGTACCTCCCCCTAATTTGCGGGCAGTCCTTTCGGCGCTGAAAATAGTATCTTTTTTACAGATTATCACAGTTGATTATGTTCTGTTTTTAAAATCGTTCACATGAACAGCCCTGGTTCATGAACTACCGGGGATTTATTCCTGCTCTTCTTTGGATATTTTCCTGATATACTCCAGTGCAGCAACCGCATCTTCCCTCTTCTGGTCACATGCACCGATCTCTACCCACGACAAAAACTGTTCCCGGGTTTTTTCATCAATGGTAGTATTGGCCTGGGTAACAATCGTCCGGTAGGTTCTCCTGGGGTAGAATACGGAGCGGGCCGCGGTAAGAAGTGCATCATGCGCAGCAGTATCGATGATACTTTGCTCTACCGCCCGTTTCAGGGTAAACCGGATATTGATCAACGGTTCTGAAAGTGACATGCCTGATACCGGGTCAAATACGAGCGCCACTTCATCATCTGACTCAAGTTCACCGCTCTTATACATCCGGTAGATCTCACCGATGCCCACCATTCCCAGCGTATCCATCTCTGCTGCCCGGAGTGCACCCATGCTCGATGAACCCACGACCCGGACACCCTTTTTTACCGCTGCAAGGATCTCACGGTGGGCGACCGCACTCTCCTGGTGGAAGACGCCGTCGATCAGCCCGATAATTGTCGCGCCATCGTGTACTGCAGCGAGCAGGTCACCACGCTTTGCGGGAGGACGGTACTCGGCAGGAAGGATCTTCTCTGCTGCTGCCT
>JAPKXT010000187.1 GCA_026394695.1 Methanoregula sp. | reverse complement strand
CCCATTCCATGAATGGCCCATGCATCAAGGCTTTCATCACAGTTTTTCCTGACCCGTAACAGCATCATTCCATAGCAGAGTACACCGGCAACAGCACCGATAAGAATTGAGACCATAGGGGTTACAAATCCAGCTGCCGGTGTAATTGCCACCATTCCGGCAATCGCACCACTCACCAATCCCAGTGAGCTTGGTTTACCGTGATACCAGCTGGTAAACATCCATGCCAATGCACCGGCTGCTGCCGCAGTGTTTGTTGTGATGAATGCAGTGACGGCAACACTATTGACTGCAAGTGCACTTCCTGCATTGAAGCCAAACCAGCCAAACCATAAAAGAGCAGCCCCAAGAAGTGCCATCGGTATGTTATGGGGCTCAAGGGCGTACTCTCCAAATCCAACCCTTTTTTTTATCACCAGTGCGAGTGCAAGAGCACCAAAACCTGAACATATCTCAACAACAGTCCCCCCCGCAAAATCAATAAGTCCCAGTTTTGATGCCCATCCACCGCCCCATGCCCAATGAGCAAGCGGACAATATACCAGGGTAAGCCATACGAGAACAAAAATGATAAACGATGAGAATTTGATACGTTCGGCCACAGCCGACGTAACGATAGTTACTGTCACTGCAGCAAAAAAGAGCTGGAATATCATATAAACAAGCGGGGGATATGTCCCGGAACCTGCGTCTGAACTGACCCCGTTGAGCCCGAGATACGCAAGGTTGCCGATAATTCCACCAACATCCGGGCCGAATGCAAGCGAATACCCGATCAAAACCCAGTGGATACTCACCAGAGCAAGAACCACAAACGACAGGGCGATCATGGAAATAAAATTCTTCTTTCTTACCAATCCACCATAAAAAAACCCGACGCCCGGGGTCATCAGCATCACAAGTATTGCCGAGACCATGAGCCAGGTTGTAACACCGGTATCCAAAGCCATTTCTTTCACCTTTGATAGCTTTTTTTGTATACTGGCGACGGTTCTTTATACGGGAACTATCCGATATTTTTGGAGTTTTGAGCTGTTACAGGGGACGATACCCTACCGATTTACTTTATTTTGAGTCCAAACATCGGTCATCCCTACCTGAACACCATGTCATCCCGTAGAGAGAACGATCGACAGTCAGTTACCGGATTACAAGTCCGAACCTTGCCGATAAAAAATTTTTTTCAAAATTTTAAAATTAGTATGTTGCCAGATACCTGTCCAGCTCCCATGGGTGAACTGCGAGACGGAAGGCATCGGTCTCCGCTACTGCGATACGGTTGAGGGTTTCAACGGTATGGCCGCCAAGCGTGTTGCAGAGAATCTCATCTTTCAGCAGGTACTGGTGGGACTCCATGAGGCTTCCGGGAAGCATATCGATATGGAGTCTCTTCCGGGCTTTCTCATCGAGATGATAAATGTTGGTGTCCGTGCTCTCCGGGGGCATGATCTTGTTCTTGATACCGTCAAGACCTGCTGCGAGCATGCAGGCAAACGTAAGGTATGGGTTGCACATCGGGTCCGGGCTGCGGAACTCGGCACGGGTACTGTTTCCTCGGGCTGCCGGTACCCGCACCAGTGCGGAACGGTTGGCCGTGCTCCACGAGATGTAACAGGGAGCTTCATAACCAGGTACAAGACGTTTGTATGAGTTGATGGTCGGGTTTGCAACACGCGTGATTGCCTTTGCATGTTTGAGCAGCCCGCCGATGTAGTATAATGCCACATCGCTGAGTCCCTTGGGTGCATCCGAATCATAAAATGCATTCTTGCCGTTCTTGGCAAGCGAACCGTGCGTGTGCATACCACTGCCGTTGATCCCGGCGATCGGTTTTGCCATGAACGATGCGTGCAGGCCGTGCTTGAGCGCGATTGCTTTTGTTGCAAACTTCTGAGTCACTACGCGGTCAGCAGTTGTGACGGCATCATCGTACTTGAAGTCGATCTCGTGCTGGCTTGGGGCAACTTCATGATGGGACATCTCGATTTCGAAGCCCATCGAGATGAGGGAAGAGACGATCTCACGGCGCACATCCTCTGCGGAGTCGTTCGGGGCGAGATCGAAATATCCGCCCATATCCGGAAACTCGGTTGTCGGTTTCCCATTGATAAGATTGAAGAGGAAAAACTCCAGCTCCGGACCGGTGTTGAATATATAGCCCATTTTGGCAGCTTCTGCCATCGTCTTCTTCAGGATGTATCGCGGGTCGCCTTCGAAGGGTTTGTTCCCGTACGTGTATACATCGCAGACGAACCTGGCAACAGTCTCCCCTTCAGCAGTCCTCCACGGCAGTACCGCATATGAGGCAGGATCCGCCTTGAGCAGCATGTCGGACTCTTCAATCCGGGTGAACCCTTCGATGGAGGAGCCATCGAACCAAGTACCGTCCGTAAGTGCTTTCTCCACCTGTGCGACAGGAATTGCCGCATTCTTGGGCATACCCGTAACATCGGTGAACTGGAGCCGGACAAATTTTACCCCATCCGCTTCAATTTTTTTAAGGATCTTCGTTACATCTGCTGACATAATGGAAGAAAGGTTCCACCCAATCGTATTTATATTTATTTCACTAACGTTATTGGGCAAATGCTCTCATTCAAATTTAAGGAATGCTCAGTATAATGAATCGTTGTCCTTTGTGATAATATGTGTGGTATTATAGGTGTGATTGACAAGCGCCGCCAGAATGTGGATGGTGCTAAAATCAAAGATGCGCTCTCCATGATGAATGAACGGGGGAGTGGTGAAGGAGCCGGGTACGTAGCGTACGGGATCTATCCTGAATACCGGGATTATTTCGCGCTGCATGTTTTTTTTGACAATATCCGTGAAAACAAGGCTGCACTTGATACGCTGCTGGAGAAATGGGGAACTATCGTTCATGACGAACAGATCAAAACGTATGAGCAGCCCAATATCCGAAAGGTCCACACGCCATGGCGGTATTTTTTTCGTCCTGACCGGAGCCTGATGCCGAAAAGTATCACACCCGATGAAGACATTGTTACGCACCTTGTCATGAAAGTCAACGCGGAAAAGAATGGTGCTCTCATCTTCTCTTCCGGTAAAAACCTGGGCGTATTCAAAGCTGCAGGCTGGCCTGAAGACGTTGCAAATTTCTACCGTATCCAGGACTATAAGGGGTATCTCTGGCTCGCGCATACCCGTTACCCGACCAATACACCCGGTTGGTGGGGGGGTGCACATCCTTTCAACCTCCTGAACTGGAGTGTTGTCCATAACGGCGAGATAACATCCTACGGTACCAACCGGCGCTACATTGAAAGCTATGGGTATGAATGTACCATGTATACGGACACTGAAGTTGTAGCCTATCTTGTTGACTTGTTAATTCGAAAACACGGGCTATCAGAAAAGATGGCGATACGGGCACTTGCACCGCCGTTCTGGGAAGATATTGACCGGATGCCGGCAAAGGAGCAGGAACTCAACCGTGCAATTCGTCTTGCGTATGGTTCCGCACTCATGAATGGCCCGTTTGCAATCTGTGTTGCAAACGAAAAAACGCTCGTAGGCTTTACTGACAGGATCAAGCTGCGCCCGCTGGTAACCGGTGAACACGGTGACCGGCTCTACATCTCCAGCGAGGAAGCAGCAATCCGGCGGATGGAACCCGATGTTGATAATATCACCATGCCAAAAGCCGGTGAACCTGTGATAGGGAGGGTTATTGCATGACAATAGGCAGTATCCCTCTTCGTTATAAAGTCGAGATCGACCCCGACCAGTGCATGCTTTGCGGGCGCTGCGTGGACAATTGCTCTTATGGTGTATTACGAAACGACGGGGATACAATCCGGGTGAACAACTCCCGCAACTGCGTTGCCTGTCACCGGTGTTCAGCATTCTGCCCGCGGGATGCTATCAGTATCTATGAGAAACCAACGGATTACCGGAGTCACCCTGTCTGGACGCGTGAGGTCCGTGAGAACATCTTCAACCAGGCAAAAACCGGAAAGATCGTCCTGGCCGGTATGGGTAATGCACTCCCCTACCCGATAATTTTTGATCGTCTTTTGCTGGATGCCTGCCAGGTAACAAATCCAAGCATTGACCCGCTTCGCGAACCCATGGAGCTGCGGACATACCTTGGTAAAAAACCTTCTTTCTTATCCTTAAAAGAATCCCCTTCTGGTGACGTCGAGCTCTTAACAAAACTCTCTCCCAACCTCCAAATCGAGACACCGATTATGGTCGGGCACATGAGCTATGGTGCAATCAGCCTGAATGCCCAGACCGCGCTTGCAAAAGCGGTAAGCCGGATCGGTACCTTCATGGGAACAGGTGAAGGCGGACTCCACGAATCGCTCTACCCGTACCAGAAAAATATGATTGTCCAGGTAGCAAGCGGGCGGTTTGGTGTAGATATCAATTATCTCGAACGCGGTGCTGCTATTGAGATCAAGATCGGGCAGGGTGCAAAACCTGGGATCGGCGGGCACCTGCCTGGTGAAAAAGTCTGCGCCGATGTATCGTATACACGTATGATCCCGGAAGGAAGTGATGCAATCAGTCCTGCACCCCATCACGACATCTACAGTATCGAAGATCTCAAGCAGCTCGTGCGAAGTTTAAAGGAAGCGACCGAGTGGAAGAAACCCGTCTTTGTGAAAATCGCTGCAGTTCACAACTCTGCTGCAATTGCAGCAGGTATCGCACGTTCTTCTGCCGATGCTGTTGTCATCGACGGGTTCCGCGGTGGTACCGGTGCAGCCCCGCGGGTGTTCCGGGATCATGTAGGAATCCCGGTAGAAGCAGCGGTTGCAAGCGTGGATGCCAAACTTCGCCAGCAGGGAATCAGGAACGAGGTCTCGATTATCGCAAGTGGTGGGATCCGCGAAAGTGCGGATGTGGCAAAGATCATCTGTCTCGGTGCTGATGCCGTGTATATCGGTACTTCCGCACTCGTTGCCATGGGATGCCGTGTCTGCGGTACCTGTTACCGCGGGCAGTGCGCATGGGGTATCGCAACCCAGAAACCTGAACTTACCAAGAGGCTTGATCCCGAAATCGAATCTGTGCATGTAGAGAACCTGATTCATGGCTGGACTCTTGAGCTGGCCGAGCTCATGGGTGCTGCGGGTATCAACAGTATAGAAAGCCTGCGGGGAAACCGCGATCGTCTCCGGGGGTACATGCTGGACGAAGGACTGTTGAATGTCCTCGATATCAAGACCGTGGGGGCCTGAGATGAGTACCATAACCATTGATGCAAAAAATCTCCATTACACGCCGCTGAACCAGCAGATCCGGCAGGCTGTTGCTGATGGCGTAAAGGAGATTGTCATCAACAATGTCCTTGGCCAGCGGTTCATCGGGGATGGGCTTCGTGGCGATGATGTGACCATCACGGTCAACGGTGTTCCCGGTGGCGACCTTGCAATGTTCATGAGCGGCCCGACAATAATTGTCAATGGAAATGCCGACCACGCCCCCGGTAACACCATGGATAAGGGAAAGGTCATCATCCATGGCAGTGCTGGTGATGCAGTGGCTCACAGCATGCGAGGCGGCCGGGTGTATGTCCGCGACAACATTGGCTACCGCGGAGGCATCCACATGAAGCAGTACATGGAAAAACGGCCGATCCTTGTTGTTGGGCGAGCCGCTCAGGCATTTCTCGGAGAGTACATGGCAGGAGGGCTCATCATCATTCTGGGGCTCGGGGGAGGCCGGCCCATCTCGGAACAGGGTGTCGGCAGCGGCATCCACGGGGGAGAGATTTTTGTCCGGGGCCTGGTAGACGATCTCTATCTTGGGGGCGGAGCCAGACAGGCGCCGGTCACTGATGACCAGAAAGAAATGATCCGCCCCATTATCGAGGATTTCGCGAAATCGTTTGGAATTGATGCAGCACCCCTGCTTGCATCGGAATACACCCGCATAGCCGCTACAAGTGCCCGGCCATTTGCGAGCAAATATACATGGGAGTGAGTGCGATGGCAGCAAAGAGTTATCTCGATTTGAAAAGCGAGGTCTGGGACACGGGTTCATGCTCGGGATGTGGTGCATGTGTTGCAGTCTGCCCGGCGGATTCACTGTCTTTTTATGAAGGCGAAATGGTAACCGGGCCGACAAGCAACGGCTACTGCAAACTGGCAACCGACAATGTCAATTGCGGGGCATGTTATGCGGTCTGTCCCCGGACCGGCAACCAGCCCGCAGAGACGCTCGGCACATATCTCGAACTTTTGAGTGCAAAATCGACATTTGAAGTCCCGCACAAACAGAGTGGTGGAGCAGTCACGGCAATCCTTGCAAATGCGCTTGACGAAGGACTCATCGATGCGATTGTTACGGTTACAGAAGATCGCTGGACGCTCAAACCATCTTCGGTAATCATTACAAAAACCGATGTACTTATCCAGCAGGCCGGCAGCCGTTACAGTTGGTGGGTACCCCTCCTCGCTGCTCTCAAGGTTGCGGTAATTGGACGCAAGTACAAACGTATTGCAGTCATTGGAGTCCCCTGCGCTGTGCAGGCAGTTTCACGCATGAGGGACAGCGACAACGATCTTATTAAACCATACGGGAAAGCGATCCGGCTGGTTATCGGGTTATTTTGTACCGAGACGTTTGATTATAATGCACTCATACTGGGAAAACTCAAAACCCATTACAAACTCGAACCCCACGAGATTAAAAAACTCAATGTGAAAGGAAAACTGGAGGTCCTGAAACAGGACGGCAGCACTACGATCGTGCCTCTTGCGGAGCTGGAAACCTGCATCCGAAAAGGCTGTCATCTCTGCACGGACCTCACAGCCGTACTTTCTGATATCTCTGCCGGTGCTATCGGGAGCTCTTCAGGATCAACGACGCTCATCGTTCGCACACCGGCAGGAAAAGGATTCGTTGACCGTGCCGTGCAGAACCGGAAACTGGATGTCAGCATTGGTGTTGATACTGCGGCCATTGAGAAACTGGCTTTGGCAAAAATTAAGAGAAATTCAAAAAAATAATTAATTTGGTGTACTATAATCCCCGATCTCTCCCAAACAATTTTTTAGTTTTTTGGCGTTTTATTGGAGTTACACTTGTCAATGAAAGAATTACAGAGATGGGATCTGATGTTTTCATACCCCAAAATATGATGAACGACGTCTCCCCAATGGGATCCCCCGCGGCGATTCAGGAGATGTTATTATTGTGAGGATTAAAAAAAACTTGCCTTGCCCAACAAGGCCTCTCAAAGGCGGCTGAGCAACCCTATCAGAGGGGAGACATCTGAAAAGAAACCAAATACTATCTAATCTCATGAAATGTCGATGAGTGCGTTACGTTTTTTATTTTTCCCGAAGGATACGAGTCAGTGGGGAACAGCGGTCAAAGAACTCCGCGATGAACGGTGCAAACTCTTCCTGCCAGCATTCCGGACCTTCATTGAGTGTCCACCCCAACTCCATCGATTGACGTACATGTTTTCCCAGGCTCGCTGAAAGGAGGGCAGGGGATGCGAGCAGGTTTTTTGCAGTCGGAAATTCTCGTTGCACTTCCATCTCGTACCGCCCGCTTTCAATAAATGGTCCCGAGAGGTGCTCAGCAAGGTGCTTTTTTCGAAATTTATCTGCATTCAAAGGGTTCCAGAGCGGCGGACCCAGGTGCAGGCGTATCAATGGAAGGTCCCCGACAAGCAGCTCAAGGAGGATCATGCACTTTTCGGTTTGCATATCGTAAGAAGCGTGGTGGACGACAAAACCGTTGCGCTCCAGAAGTTCACTGATTGCTGTAACACTGCGCTTCAGCTGCGGTACAACGACCTCCGGGATGTATGGGGGGGTTGCAAAGGTGATTCCAAAAACAAAAGTCCTGCGCCGGGCGATTGTTTCTTCCAGTTCTTTTTTTAAGATGCAGCGCTCCATCGGGTGCAGGAAGAATACGGATGCGGGCATTTCACTATATCCCCGTGCCAGCTCGACAAACCCTGCCATGCGATTTAAGGATACGGCTGCTGCTACATTGCGTTTCGGATCCACCGGATCAATGACGACCATGGGTTCATCGAATTTTTTTGCAGCGTGTTTTTCTATATCAATGACAAACCCGGGCCGCCACGACGCCGCTGCCTGGATAAGGGGAGAAAATCCCCCGTAATAGAGGATCAGGAGCTCGCACAGGTACCCTGAAAATCCTTCGGTCATCTGGTCCGAACCATAAATACCTCCCGCTTTTGCGAACTGCTTGAGCAGAAGGACATCATCGATCAACCCGCTGATCCTTCCGCTGATATACCGGGTGTGAAACGGGGTGCGATCCACTGCACTCTGGATCCGTTCAGCGCTGTCCACGTTATAACAGGGAACAATGTCCACATCCACGTTATCGATGGATGCATGAATGTAGGGGTGCTCGGCATATTTTTCATGGAAGCGGTAGGTAAATGATTCAGCAATACTGCGGGCAAGGGTAAGTCCTTCTGTTTCGAGTGCCTCGCGGGACAACGCCGGGTCAAAAAGCATGAAAATATCGAGATCCCGATCGCCCCGTACCCAGGTATTCCGGGCAACGGAACCTACGACCATACCTTCTGCCTTCCCGCTCTTTGCAATGGCGGCAAGCAGGCGCTTTGCCAGACCGCATATATGACTGCGGTCCTCCTCGGTCGGGCGGAGCCGCTCAAGTACCTCATCTTCAAGGGGCAGCCGGTTCACCATTTCACTTCCAGCAGATCTTCGTACACGGGACCTTGGGGCATAAGGGTGCTCTTTTTTAATTTCATACCACTGATCCTGCAACTTCCGTATGAATTACCGTCAAGGATGTCAAGTGCGGTAAACAGTGACGGGTCTGAAGACTTTACCCGTGCGATTGTTGCATGGGCCGTAAAGCGGCGCGTTTCACGTGCAAACCCGAGTGGCACAAGGGCATCCTCAATAAGTGTAAATAACCTTTCCCCCTCCCCGTCATCGTCGATGGTGCACCATACCGTATGGGGGTGATTTTTATTATTTACCGTTATTTTACCAACGGTTAAAGAGAATGGTGAAAAGGGGATGGATGTAAGTGCATCTATCACTTTTTTGAGGTTCTTATCATCGACTTCACCAAAAAATTTAACCGTAATGTGGATGATCTTTGGATCGACGAATGTCAGGCGGGCTTTGCACCCGCGGAGCGTCTGCTGCGCGGAGGTTAACCGGTCTTTGATATCGTTTGAAAGTTCGAGTGCAATAAACGCCCGGGTCATTACGGTACTATTATTTCATACCAGTACTAATGATAATCGCTACCCTGAGGCGCGAGCGGGAAGGTAAAAACAATGATTTTTTTATCTCCAGAATACCTATTGCATACATGACTTAATGTGGGTGTTTTTTGGTGCCGAAAAAATCGCAATTGATCCTGTATACCCTTGAGTGTTGCCCGAATTGTGACATGTTAAAGGGTTTTCTGAAGAAGGGTGGTTATACGTTTATGGAACGCGATCTTTCAACTGCAGAATCACTCACCGAGCTGCGGCTGAACGGAGTCTTTGTAAACGAAGCCCCTGTTTTACAGAAAAACTCGGATTTCTATACATCTGCAGATATTTTTCCTGCAGGCAAACTGGATGGAGAGCACCTCGTAACGCTGATATCTGGTGAATAATGGCGCGGCAGGAGACCAAGCAACTTACTTTTGATGGAATCACGGTTCCCTTACTCCCCTACGTCCGTACATCGGATGGACACATTATCGAATGGAACCGTGATCGTATCGTTCGCCAGATTGTGGAAGAGACAAAGCTTGTCGAGACTTTCTATGGGTACGAAGGTGCAGACGAAGCGACAGCCCAAGAGATCGCGCTCGCTGTGGAAAACCGGATCAAGAATATGGGTTTGAAGTCACTCTCCGGCCCGCTCATCCGTGAGATCGTCAATATCACCCTGCTTGAAAAGGGGATGATACAGTACCGCAATGTCTCCACCCGTGTCGGTACACCGGTCTATGATGCGCACCAGATCGATGTTGGCCGGGGTTTTGAGGCACACGATAATGCAAATCTTCAGGAAAATGCCGAGACCTCCCACAAGAAAAAAGCAGACAAGATCTCAAAGGAACAATACCTGCTCCAGCTCCCCCCCGTCCTCTCCGATCACCACCTGTCCGGAGACTTGCACATCCACGATCTTGAGTATTTTGGTACGCGTCCGTTCTGCCAGGACTGGGACCTGCGCTATTTCTTCTATTATGGATTGATGCCGGACGGTAATGGCACGAAGGCATCCGTTGCCGGGCCTGCCAAGCGTGCCGAAGTTGCAATCCTCCATGCAGTGAAAGCGCTTGGGTCTGCCCAGACAAATTTTGCCGGGGGACAGGGTTACTACAACTTCCTCACGTTCCTCGCACCGTACATGGAAGGGATGGAATACAGCGAGATCAAGCAGAACATGCAGATGTTTGTCTATGAGATGACGCAGATGATGGTTGCCCGGGGTGGGCAGCTGGTCTTTTCATCCATCCAGCTCTCACCGGGTGTCCCGGCACTCTGGCAGGACAAACCCTGTATCTACAAGGGAAAAATCTGGGATGGGAAATCCGCACCCCTGCGGACTTATGGCGAGTTCGAGCGCGAAGTGCGCTTGCTCTTCAAGGCACTCATGGAAGTGATGCTTGAGGGAGACTATTGGGGAAAACCGTTCAACTTCCCAAAACCGGAGATCTCGATTGAACCCGATTTCATGACTGAACGCGAAGAATTCAACTGCAAGAATCCCGATCTTCCCACTTTCCAGGAATTATACTTAATGACGTTCGAGCTCGCCTCGAAGTTCGGGACACCCTATTACGATAACCAGTTACCTGCTTACCGCGGAGCCGGGAAGGGGATTAGCTGTTACCAGTGCTGTGCCTACCAGTTCTCCACTATCGCCGACAAGGATTCGGATTTTGATAAGAAACTGCTCTTTGAGGATGGCAGGCACTTCTCGATGGGTTCATGGCAGGTTGTTTCGGTGAATTGCCCCCGTGCTGCCTACAACGCAGAAGGAGATGATGTCCGCCTGTTTTCTGAGCTCAAGGCGCTCATGGATGTATCGGTGGAGATCTTCAGGATCAAGCGACGCTGGATGGACCTGATCCGGGCAAACAGCCGGATGCCGTTT
>JAPKXT010000058.1 GCA_026394695.1 Methanoregula sp. | reverse complement strand
CACATACCAGGGGGGAGTGGCGCAGGACGACCTGTATTCAATCGCGATTATTGCTCCCAATGACATAACGTATTATACGGTAAGTCCGGAAGGTGAATTATCCCAGACCGGTACGCCGGTAGCACCGGATGTCGGCTCTGTTATGGTGTTATCCGGTGCTGCGACCAATGACCAGGATCATGTGGTAGTCATTGCCCATTTCACCGATGGCAGCAACCAGATACTATCAGATGTGTTCGTGTAAACCCACGTTTCCTTTGACGCGAACCTTTTCTCTTGCCATCCTCCGGGTATAACCATCCCTTCTACGGTTCATGCATCACCGGAACCGGGAACAAATTACCCGAATCACCACTTCGGGTTGCCTGTTGTTCCCTGAGGAACCGGTGTCATCAGTGAAGACCGTGTGCAATCCCGACTGAGCGTTCCTGCATGCCAATGGATACAGCAGAGGTGGTCTGGCCGGGTGTGCCGGGTATAGTGGTTGGGCGGAGAAGGGATGCCGGTGAAACCGGGAATGACGAACGCGACGGGTGGCATGGTCACGGTCGGGAAAGATCATGGTATAGTCATGGGTAGATTTACCGTGGGAGAGTAGTGATGCGGAAGGGGTCGGTTTTGAACCGTTACGAGAATCAATGGAACAACAAAGTTAATGCGTTCTGCCCTGCACCATAGATATAAGAACATGATGCAGACAAGTGACGATCCCTATGAACTGGTGATCCGGAAACGGCAGGAGATCCTCGCACTCGCACAGCGTCGGGGAGCAAAAAACATCCGGATTTTCGGATCAGTAAGCCGGCATGAAGCACGCCCGGACAGCGATATCGATCTGCTCATTGATCTCGAACCGGGCCGGAGCCTTCTGGATGCCGGCGGGCTCGCGATGGATCTGCAAAACCTGCTCAACCGTCCGGTCGATGTAGTGACCGAAGCAGGCCTTCGTTCCCGGATTCGTGCTGACGTATTGAAGGATGCCCGCCTGCTATGAGAAACGATCACGAGCGAATACTGGACATACTCGAAGCAATCCAGCGGATTGAACAGGTATCCTCTCACGGAAAAGATGCCTTTTACCACGATGAACTGGCACAGGTCTGGATCATTTACCATCTCCAGATCATTGGCGAAGCAGTACGTGCCATTTCGTCAGAATTTTGTGCATCACATACCGATATCCCATGGTCGGATATCATCGGTATGAGAAACATCCTTGTCCATCAGTATTTCGGGATCGATAAAGATGCAGTCTGGAAGGTAGTTGAACACGATCTTCCGATCATGAAAACACGGTTCGAACAGTACACCCTGCAATAAACACGGCCGTGCAACCCGCTCTTACCGCGAATACACCCGCTCTGATCGGACAATTTCCTGTGCATACCTGAGGCATGCAAGGATATCCTGCCGTTTGAGCCCGGGATACTCTTGCAGAATTGTGGATTCATGCCATCCCGATGCAAGAAGTTCAAGTACAAGATCAACAGAAATCCTTGTCCCCCGGATAACTGGTTTACCAGCCAGTATCGAAGGATCAAGAATAATCCGTGAGACTGCTTTCATGAAGAACAATAGTACCTAAAAAATATTATACTTATGCTGGTAATGCAAGGAGGAACAGAATCGTTCTTACGGTGATTTGGGAGAGGATCATGTTGGTGTATCGGCACGCTTTGCCAACACTATCAGCCATGTCGTGCCAGATTACATTTGTGTGATTACCCATGAGGTGAAATCTATTATATAGGGTTACATCATCCGGCGTATGCGATACCGGAACCGGGAAAAGAGAGCACCGGTATCAACCCTCCGGGTTGCCCGTGGTTTCCCTGAGGAACCGGTGTCCAGAGCGGAGACGGTGTGCCATCCTACCGGAGCGTTCCTCCATGCCCATGATACCGCAGATGTGGTCTGGCCGGGTGTACCGGGTCCGGTGGTTGTGCCGGAGTGATCCAACCTTGGGTTTTTCACTCGGGTTTATGAAATATCGTTCATTTGAGTCTTATCTATAGTGTCGTTTGAAATCATCAACCGTAATTCCAGCCTGTTTGAGAATCGCGATCTGTGTGCCTTTTTTTAGTTCACGATGAAGGGGTACGGAAAAAACACGCCACTCTTTTTGCACAATGATATGTCTGGAGGTCTGCCGGCGTACGGCAAAACCCTGCTTTACAAGGAATTTTACCATATCTTCCCCGGAGACAACCGGGAGTTTATGCGACATCAGCCACTTCAACTTTGGTAATTTCCAGCCTGATAGCATGGGTCTTTTTTTGGAGTTCTTCACGCTGGACTTCTAAAACGAGTTCTATTGC
>JAPKXT010000135.1 GCA_026394695.1 Methanoregula sp. | reverse complement strand
ACGGAATCACCCCATTGGCATCTGGGATAAACTGAGAAACAAACGGATCGCAAGAAAACGATCTCCCGGTGAGAGACCTTACGCCGTTATCAAGACCGTTTTCAAATCGGCTCATACCATGGTCACGACTATTACAAGGGTGCATGCAAAAATGATCTTTGCTGCAATGAGTTTCAACATCTGCTGTATTCGGACCTTCAAACATCACTGATTCGAACACGAGATCTTCGCCGTGTGAAGGCGACGTCATAGCCAACTAGACCACGAGCCCGTATGCATCGACCGGGAATTGAACCCGGGCTATAGGCTTGGAAGGCCTAAGTCATACCACTAGACCATCGATGCAATGGTGCTTTAGAATTTTAGCGAGCAGTGGTATTAATCATTCCCATTTCCCGTTCAGAAAAAAAGGAAGGACTACTTTTTTTAGGGAATAGTATGGATAGGGTGGGAATTTTTCCTATTGTCGGCGCTGATCGGAACATTGGCATACGCAGGCAGGATCAGGATAAGGAAGAATATGAAAACAAACGGGTGTAACCATCACAGAATCATAGAGTGTATTTCATAAAAAAATATCAATCTGAAGATGCAGACCAGTACTTTACAAAAAAACGGTTATTATGCAGAGTTCTCATCATACCTGAACGGACTTTTAAAAAGAGAATTACATTATACAGGACTGGGATACATCATCCGTTTTAGAGAAGTTCATCCCGCTTGGGAACAATCGGGGTATCCTTTTTCCAGAGATGGATATCCCGGGACCGATCAAAGTAAAATTTGGACTCGTCACCCTGCCCCATCTCTTTATAGCAAATGCCAATGTGATTCCATACACTCGCGTTGTTGGGCATCTGGTTTGCCACCATCTTGAACGTCTGGATTGCCGATTCGAGATATTTGTTACTCATATACAGCACTCCAATCATTTCGAGTGTTTCACCGAGGTTGAAGAGAAGTTCAGGGTTCTCCGGTGCAAGTTCAACTGCCTTCAGTAATGATTTGAGCGCACTGATATTATCCCCCATCTCCCGGTGACAGAGGCCACGGTCATTCCAGACCTGAGGAAGTTTGTCGTCAATCTCAAGCGCCTTATCGAATGCAGCGATCGCTTCAGGATATTTCTTTTCCTGCATAAGGAGTACCCCGTCCTTGTAATGTGATGAGGTTTTACCGAAAATCTTGTCAAACATCCCGGGCGCTTTCTTTGGAGTTTGCGGGGATGCAGCCTCAGCGATGTGTGCGGCAGCAAGTTCTGTTTCATCCCGGATCACCACATCCTTAAATGTCGCCGTTACGTCACGCAACGTTCCGACAGCTGCAATGAAATTTCCCTGCCCATCATACACAGGCATTGCTTTTGTCCAGATTGTCCAGTCAGTCCCATCCTTTTTTAATCCTTTGGTGACTGCGATAATCGGACCTTTATCAACCCTGCTGACTATCATATAGTTTTGTCGCTTAATCTCTTCATTCGTTTCGAAAATGAGATTTACCAGCATTTTTCTTCGGATTCCGTAAAAGGATTCTGCATAGATATAATCACCTTTGTCAATCATGTCGCTGGCTTTAACACCGGTCAACTGCTCCATGGACACATTCCATGCGACGACCTTGCCTTCACGATCTATGGCAAAGCTGGGATCGGACGAAAAATTGATTAAATCGAGGATAATCCGTTTATATGTCCCCAGATTTTTTCCGGTATACGTCCTCTCTACTGCTGTTTTGACCATGGTGACCAGTTCGCGGAACTGTGCCTGCGGGTCTTCGCCTTTTTGTAAGAAAAAGTTTGCACCATTGTTAATAGCTTCGATAGCTGTCCGCTCATGCCCAACTCCGGTAAAAATGATTACCGGTGTTGTATCCCCTTCTGACCGGAGAATTTTTAAAAATTCGATGCCATTCAGTTCCGGCATGTCGTAATCGACAATGATGGCATCAAATTTCTTTTCAGGAAGGAGCTTGAGTGCCTCTGTTGCGGATTGTGTGGTATGGACGCTCATTTCACGGGAGCGTTCAGAGAACAGCTTGAGTACTTCAAGCAAAGCAGGTTCATCATCGATGAGCAGAACAGAGAGCAAGGTAAGACCACCTTCACCTATTAGTTCAATGATTCCCGGTAGATATAAATATAGGCTTTCAAATACGGCTCGTCATATTCTGGCATAAAAAAAGAGGATTAAAACCGGGAAAAAACCGGGAAAAATCTGGAAGGAGACGCCCCTTGAATCGACATGGAGAGATTGTATCAAAGGGTGCATAGGGAAATTTTTAAAAGTATTTTCGCAATCAAAAAATTTTAAAAAAGAGTATTTTAAATAAAAAAATTTGAAGCCGGTTGTTTTAGTACCCATGCATTTCAGCGTCTACTTCCGCCAGGTTTGCGAGCCGCTTTTCGAGCGGCGGGTGGGTGGAGAAGAGCTCCATGATGGTGTTTCCGGTCAGTGCCGGGATGATGAAGAACGCGTTTGCTCCCTCAACTTTTGCCTTTGCCTCGACGGGTACCACATCCATCCGTCCACTGATTTTGCTTAATGCTGACATCAGCGCCCTTGGATTCTTTGTGATATAAGCACTGCCGCGGTCTGCAGCAAATTCGCGGTACCGGGAAAGTGCAAGAATGAGCAGCGTACTGGCAGCGTAGACAATGATCGAGACTATCCAGACAACGATCCATCCGGCACCTCCTTCGCGGTTGCGTCC
>JAPKXT010000030.1 GCA_026394695.1 Methanoregula sp. | reverse complement strand
ACACCGAACCGTGGACAGGTGCTCGGGTGTAATTTTGCTGCCGCAAAAGCGACCGGGGCGGATGAGATTCTTTTTGTCGGTACAGGACTCTTTCACCCCATCGGTATTGCACTTGCTACCCATGCACGCGTGATCGCGTTTGATCCACTCACGGGGACTGCCCAAGAAGTGACTGGTGACACCCTCATGCGTCGGCGTTTCGCGGTAATGGAGAAAGCCCGCGGTGCAAAGACGGTAGGTATCATTGTCAGCACCAAGAGCGGGCAGCATCGGATGGAACTTGCCCGGCGGCTTGCATCGCTCTCACC
Source organism: Methanoregula sp. (assembly GCA_026394695.1). Taxonomy (GTDB): domain Archaea; phylum Halobacteriota; class Methanomicrobia; order Methanomicrobiales; family Methanospirillaceae; genus Methanoregula. The sequence continues at coordinate 7,023 of JAPKXT010000030.1, read as the reverse complement.
CAGAGCGGTCATCGTTACCATGCGGGAGGTGAACCCGGACGAGTTGCTGAACCTCGGGTTTGCCTGTTACGTCAATACCGCCTGTCCCCGGCTCGCTTACGATGATCAGGTACGCTTTCCGGTGCCGGTTCTTTCTCCGGAGGAGTTTGAGATTCTGTGCAACGTCCGTACGTGGGACGCGTATGCAATAGACGAGATTACATGAAACTCAAACGACTTGAGATGACACTCCAGCGCATTACCGGTTTTTCCCGCCCGCGTGCTGCGCTCGAACAATACCAGACACCGGCGCCACTTGCTGCACGATTATTGTACCATGCACTCATGAAAGGGGATATTGAAGGGAAGGTTGTGTGCGATCTCGGCAGTGGTACCGGTGTGCTCGCAATCGGTGCTGCCCTGATAGGTGCCGGGGCTGTGAAAGGTGTTGATAGTGATCCAAAAGCGGTCGAGATTGCACAGGCAAATGCGGCACTGCTCGACGCCGGCGTTGAATTCATTGTTGCCGACGTGCAGGATGCAGCACTTTCCGGGATTCTTGGCTCCTGTGATACCGTGATCATGAACCCGCCATTCGGGGCGCAGAAGGCGCACGCTGATCGTCCGTTCATCGATCTTGCCCTTTCTATCGCTCCCGTTACGTACAGCATCTTTAATGCAGGTTCTACCCAATTTATAAAAACCTACACAGCGGGGCGGGCGGAGATTGATGAAAGAGTCGGTGGCGTATTTCCCATAAAACGCACATTTTCTTTTCATACGCAGGACGTGCAGGAAATTGAGGTTGAGATCCTACGGCTGATACGGAAACAATAACCCGACCACGTAGCGTCAAAAATACCATCACGGGACTTGCAGCAGCACACATGGTCACTGACATTTACATGCCGGTGCTGCCCGCGATTCTTTCCCTGCTGATCGCAAACAACGGCTACTCCTATCTCGCGGCAGGCTTGCTCGTCACAGCCTACAATGTCACTTCATCGTTCACCCAGCCCCTTGTCGGCTGGCTCTCGGACACAAAAGCTCGGTAAGCATCAGTATCAGCCTGCTGGTCAGTGCGGTATTTGTCGCGCTCATGGGGGTTGCCCAGAACTATTACCTGATAATGCTCTGGCCATCATCGCCGCACTGGGGCATGCCTGCTTCCACCCGACCGCACTGAGTCTCGTGAGCAGGCTTTGTAAACAGGAAAACCGTGGGCGGATCACCTTGTTTTTCGTTGCGGGAGGCAATTTCGGCTATGCAATCGGGCCGGTTCTGGCCGGGGTCCTGGTCTTCTGGCCGGGGCTCCCCGGACTCCTTTTCCTCATCTTCCCGGCACTCTTCATGGTATTTGCCCTCAAGTACCTTCTCCCGGGCGGGATTGCAGGGGCAGATATGTCTCATGCCAGACCAGAACTAAAAAAAGGGGAGGGGCAATCCAGGAAACCATTTGCGATTCTCATGATCGTATCCGTTCTCCGGGCATGGACGGTCTTTGCCGCAATTACTTTCCTGCCGATGTACCTTGTTACGCGGGGATATGACCTCATGACCGCAAGCATAATTTTGACCCTGATGCTCCTTTCAGGAGTTACCGGACAGGTTATGGGGGGATATATATCTGACTGGATCGGCAAAAAAGAGTTCATGATCATAGGTTTTGCAGGTGCAATTCCTTTCTTTTACCTGTTCTTTTTGAGCTCCGGGATCATTGCGATCATCGCAGTCCTTCTCTTCGGGTTCTTCCTATGGTCTACATTTGCTGTTGCAGTTGCCATGTCACATGAGCTCCTTCCACAGAACGTGGGACTCGCGTCCGGCATGATGCTCGGTCTTGCGATAGGATTCGGGGGTCTGGGTGTCGCGGTTAATGGTATAATCGCTGACCATTACTCTCTCGCTGCAGCACTGGGAACAATTCCAATCCCGATTGTAGCAGCGATGCTGCTTATGGCCGTACTTCCCTACCCGTGGAAGTCATTAAAACGCCATCTTGCGGGGGGAACATCACGCTGATTCTTTCAATACACTCATATGGACAGATTCATAAAACAAGAATCAATAAGAGGATAATATGGATAAAATGGGAATTTTTACATTGATTGTCGGACTGGTTTTATGCGCAATCGGGGGCTTGGCAATATGGTTCTTCCTGCCAGAAGTAATCGTAGCAGTAAAAGGACTAATCGGTATTGTTGTGGTACTCGCCGGTATTATGCTGGCCATCTTTGGCATATTGATCATGAATGATTGATGATCCTTGCTAACAGAAATATCAAAGAAAATGTAAAGGAAGGATTTTTTTATACCTTGACTACAAGGCACTGTGAGCCGGCGGTTTCGAGTATTGGTTCAGTCCTTCCCTCAAAAAAGTCGTCGAAGGCTTTTTTCACCCCGGGCGCAGTGAGATAATCATGGGAGAGGATGATCCCTCCCGTGCTCATGCGGGTATAAAAAAACTCAAGGCACTGTTTCGTGCTCTCATAGGTGTCGACATCAAGATTTACCATGGAGAATGTTTTTTCTTTTACCGGTTCTGATGTGTCGGGGAAAATGCCTTTATAAAATATAACGTTACGATCATTTTTCAGGTATGCCTTCACACTATCGAATGATGCAGCAAACTTTCCCTCATAGAACGGCCAGACTAGATCAATATCTTCCACTTTCGGCAATCCTTCAAATGTATCGAAGAGATGGAGGTGTTTTTCTTCCTTTACCGAGCAGATGATCTTTGCTGAACCACCTTTGTATACACCAACTTCGGCAATATCACCCGGCACTTTCTGCGTCCGTTTTACCGCCATATAAATGTGGTATGCCTCAATATCTTCCAAAAGGAGTTCCGTCTCAGAACGGATTTTTTTCAACGTTTTTGCGAATGCTTTTCGTTCTGCATTGCCGTAATGGGAAAGTTTGCCCCGGTTTGCGATATCATTACCAAGGAATGGCTCAAAAAAAAGGAATTTCCGAAATTTGAGAAGGTGTTTACTGGGAAGGAGGGAATCAAATACCCAGAAAAAATTCTTCTTAGGAAACAGGCTCATGCTTTTATCAATTGATCTTTCTTGAATTTATAGGGTGAAGGTCAGGTACCGGTCAGTTTTTTTGTCAGCCGCCTGTTGGTTGCCAGATACCCGATAATGATAGCAATACCAAGAAAGACAAGTGCAGTCATGGTCGAGATGAGGATGAACAATCCTGCAATATATGCAACGATGACCGAGATCAGGCCTAGAACTTTTCCCTTTTTATATGCCCCCATGATGGAAAGAATGAGCAGGATCGTCGGGAGGAGGAGGAGGAGGAACCGGATTGCAGGGTCAGCATAAACAGAATTTGCAGCATTTCCGAGTATATTGAGGATCGTTTCCTGTGGATCGATGCCGATCGCTGTCCAGAGCCCGGAAAGAAAACCGAGCCCTATGACGAACTGCCAGATATAGGTACGGGATTTTTTTGCCATGATTATAAACTACCGGAGTACGACATAATGATTAAAAAATCTGTTTTTCCTGCCGCTTTCACTCAACTCAGCTGGCTATTCACGTCCAGTTCATCCAGAAACGGCATCAGCCCGGTAATATAGGGAACAGGTCTTCCATCTTTGGGGGATTCCATTTCGCCAGTTGTCACAATCTCGATCATGAGCGGGAACTCCCGCATTGTCTGCTCGAACGACGGATCGTTCTCCCGGGTAAACCGGAGGAAATTTCCGATACTGACATAGGGTCGCCCGTACTCGGGAAATATATCAAATTCCTCCAGAACGGATTCCAGTGTCCGGGTGCGTGCGAGATCTTCTTCGAAAAATAAGAAGACCTCGATATCATACCTCCGGCTTATCTCATCCAGCATGCGGATATCGAGATTCCTGCCCTCCATAATACCGAGTGAGCCAAGTTTCTCGGCTGGTGTTTTCCCGGGGACTGCTTCCCACGCGCTCAGAGTTTCCATAAAAAGGGTGGGAAGTCAGGCAGTGTAAAGGTATGGATATGAGCTCCCGGTTAAAGACCCCGGCATTTCATAAGGATTCTCATTTCGTATCGTCTGGATATTTTTCTTTTTGATCACGCTCTTTTCCGCACGGTTAGCACAAAGAACAGCACTGTTTCAAGCGCATTATCAGAAATTGCCCGACTCTCGTTCTCGTGTCAGCGCACCATCTCTGCAAGCAAAAACCCCTGAGGCTTGTTCTCCTTATCAAATGCCAGCGATCGAGGAGCGCATGCGATGTGAACGCGGGGGAAGGTAAAAAAAAGGTGGGACAATTCAGATATTGCCTGGTCCTGCCAGTTTTGGGACAAAGGCATTCTGGATAAGGTTCTTGTCGAATCCTGCAGGAACTGTTCCGGTCCGTGCATAAGTGTAGAGGGCGGTGACAAAGATACCCTGCATTGCTGAGGCAACAATCACAAGAACGACAACTAGGAGAATGAACAGGACTAAGGTAACGCCGAAGATGATCATATTTCCGACAAACAATGTTGCCATCACGAGAAGCAAACAGACTATTCCTATCGCAACGAAGATGAGCATGATTGACCCGGATCCAACAATGCTCTCACCCCATGTTTTCTTTATGAGCGATACGGATTCCTTCACCGAGTCGACAACACCTTTGTCTTCAAGAATGAGGATGGGAACGACAAAGAATGTGACCAGACTCCAGATACCCCCTACTAGGGCAGTGGCGATCCTTCCGATGAAACCGGCCCGCCGTTCAATGAGGTGCAGGATGATCCCGACCGTTGCAGAAACAAGTGCCCATGCGAGTATAGAGGGGAGATGTCGTGCGGCATTTGATACTCCTTCTCTTACGGTCATATCCTTGCCATTCAGCCGTGCATTGACACAGGATATCAATGCGGTGTTAAAGAAGATCACGACAAAGTAACTCGCGAAATAAAATGCAAAGAGCATCCCATAGAAGAATACTGCTCCTCCCGGGACTGCGGCTTGCACAAATTCCGCCAGGATCAGCGGCAGGATGAAGGTCGCAAGCACGACGAGCGTCACAATGCCGGAGAGAACGGGAAATATGAGGAGCTTTTTATCGTCCATGAGTATGTTCCAACTCGTTTTGACGAGTGCAAAACTCCTGCCAATGCTTTCAAACATAGAATTGGATTGGGACGCGAAATGAGATGAAGATTTACCCGTCACTTTGAAAAAGGAGAGAGAAAAAGGAAAAATACCGGGCGCTCTAGGGGGAACGGGTGCTGCAGCGCGATTAGCGTGTCAGTATATCCTGGACATATGCCCCGATATGACTGATTGCCCGCTGTCCTTCAGGTACCTGCCGGGCAAACACCTGCCAGCAGTGGAACATGCCCTCCCAGATTTCGAATTGGACCGGGACACCCGCCCACCGGGCTTTGTCAACAAATGTTGCTATGTCGGACAACAACAGTTCGTGTGTTCCGGCCTGGATAAAGAGCCGCGGGAGGCCACTGAGGCGTGCCCAGACAGGAGACGCCAGAGGATCCTTCGGGTCATGGCCGGCGAGGTACACGGTCCGGATAGCATTGAGGCGTGCGGGAGTGACCCAGTCATTATCCAGGTTCTTTGTCACTGATTCGCCGTTAAAAAGCATATCCACCATCGGTGACATGCAGACTCCGGCCAGTGGAAGGGGCATTTTCCGGTCTCGTGCAGATATAAGGAGATCGAGTACCAGGGTCCCCCCGGCAGAGATTCCGACGGTGACTATCCGGTGCGACGGATGACCAGAGGAGAGAAGGAACTGGTAGGCAGCAATTGCGTCCTCTACGGGAGCGGGAAAGGTATATTCCGGTGCTAGCCGGTAATCGATCGAGAATACCCGTGCATGGGCAGCGCGGCCGATTCGTGCACACAGACCCAGGTGATCTTTGTGCGATCCGAGAGTGAACCACCCGCCATGGAAAAAGAGGATTATACGATCCGTCACAGCTTCAGGAACGGTGATCCAGTAACCCTGCAGCCCTTTCGTTATTTCGACGGACTCAATAACCGGAGATTCACCCCCGTCATTCTGCATTTCCTCATAGAACGCAGAAAAATCCTGCCGTACCATAGAAACCAGTTTCTTGGGATCTGGTGCATCTGCTTTGAGAATTGCGAGGACATCAATGGGCTGATCATTGATCATTATCTTTGGTTATGGTAATGGGGGAAGATAAAGAGTGGGGTGGGATGATGGATAGTCTGCTGATGACCGTCAAGGAGACGGTTAAACACTTAGATGAAAAATGATGTTTTCATTGGAGATTTACTCGGGTTTGTCATCGTGCCCGATATAGCCTTTGTGACCTTTTACATCACGTGGGGCGACTGATACCAAAGCAGGAGAAAGACGGAAATGTATCACGCAGGTCATGAACCTGAGGGTATCGCATGATCGATACTGTGACATATTGAACGAAAGCATTCGCTCTTAAGCAAAATTTCTTATGAACAGAAATACCGTGTAAGAAGGAAAGGTGATAGCAGCTTGGTATAATTCCCGAGGACTCGCGTACCTCAGTACAATATACTACGTGAGCTGGCTTAACTTCTGGGTTCGGAATGAGACCAAGTGTGTCCCGGCTGTCGCGGTCAGGCATCGTGCCTTTAACAGATATGGTGTTTCGGTCCCCCCTTTTCGGTGACTGAATCGATCCCGAAAGACAAAAATTATAGTGGCAGGAGGCAATATCAGTCATATCCTATGGCAGATCTTCTCAATGTAATTATTTCATCGGAAAAAAGGAGGAACCACCTCATATTATTAAAAAACGGACAACAGACATGGGATGAAATCAAAACGCAGCTGAACGTGACCGCGACGGGTATGCTCCCTCAGATCCGGATCCTTGAAGAACAGGGCCTTATTGTGCGCGAGGGAAAGGTGTACTCGCTTACAGAACTCGGAAGACTGGTTGTTCATTACCTCGAGCCGTTCGATAAGACACTTATGGTCATCGATAGTCAGAAGAAGTTCTGGCAGGAGCATGACATCGGGGCGCTTCCCAAGGATCTGTTATTGCGGATACGTGAACTTGGTATCATTCAAGT